>CAZCVS010000163.1:0-7147 GCA_964501845.1 uncultured Iamiaceae bacterium | reverse complement strand
CACGATCGCCGCCAACGCCGTGGCCATGTCCGTGTACCTCTGGCACATGACCGCCGGGATGATCGTGATCGGCGCGGCCTACCTCCTGGGCCTGCTGCCGGGGGTCGAGGCGGGCACGTCCGCCTGGTGGTGGCTGAAGATCCCGTTCGTCCTGGCCAACCTGGCCGTGCTCGTGCCGCTCGTGAAGCGGGTCGCGCCGATCGAGCAGCGGGAGCTCCTCGGCGGCCCGACCACCTGGAGGTGGGGCCTCCCCTCGATGCTCGTGGTGGCCGCCCTCCTCTCCGCCAGCGTCAAGCTCTGGTCCAGCCCGCACGCCACCGCCTTGATCCCCGGCCTCATCGGCACTCTCGCCATCTGGCATCTCGTCCTCCGCCGGCGACCACCCCTTGACGAACTTCGTAGGTGAGAGCGCCGGTTCGAGCGCTCTCACCTACGAAGTTCGGATGGGGTTGACCCCGGCCTCGGGGGCTCGATGGGTCAGGGTTGACTTTTGCTATAGCAAATGTACTATCTCATCTCGTGACCGAGTCGCTGCCGCAGCTCACCAGCCCGACCCTCGCCGACCAGGCGTACGACGCCCTGCGCGACGCCATCATCTCGGGGGAGCTGGGCCCACGGGAGAAGATCACCGAGCGGGGCCTCGCCGACCGGCTGTCCATCAGCCCGACACCGGTGCGCGAGGCGCTGCGCCGCCTGGAGCAGGACCACCTCATCGAGCGGCTCGGCCCCCGTTCGGTCCAGGTGACCGAGCTCGACGACGGAACCGCCGGCGAGATCCGGCTGGTGGAGGGCACCCTGCGGGCGCTCGCCGCCCGCCTCGCCGCCGCCAACGCCACCGATGAGCAGCTCGCCCGCCTCGGCCGCCTGCTCGACGACGGCGACGCCGAACTGGCCGACCTTCGACGGGCCAAGGGCAGCGGGGAACCGCTCGTGCCCACCGACCTGGCGCCGATCCTCCAGCTCACGCGGGAGTTCCACCTCGCCCTCAACGAGGCCTCGAACAACCTCGTGCTGCTGCGGCTGCTGAGCCTGGTCGACGCCTTCAGCCTGACGCAGCGGCTGCGCAAGCTCGACGGCGAGCTCCGCGTCGGCCACGACGCCTACGAGCGCGTGCTCCACCGCTACGACGAGCACCGGGTCATCTTCGACGCGGTGCGCAGCGGCGACGGCGAACGGGCCGAGCAGCTCATGCTCGGCCACGCCGCACGCGACGCACTGGTCGACCGCTAAGGGGCCGGGGCCCACGCCCCGGACGCGGCGACCGCACACACCACACACCACAACGAACCAGGGGACACCGGTGAAGACACGCACGGGGATCTGCGCGGCACTGCTCGCCATCACGGCGCTGGCGGTGCCGGCATGCGGGGTGGGCTCGAAGTCGAGCTCCAGCTCGACCACCACCACGAAGGCGGGGACCGCCGGCCAGCCGGTCGAAGCCATCGACATCGAGGCCGCGATCGAGGCCAGCCGAGACGAGGGCAAGCTCATCGTCTACGGCAACCCCAGCACCGACCAGTGGGAACCGGTGCTGGAGGCGTTCGGTGAGGAGTACCCGTGGATCGATGTCGAGACGTTCGACCTCGGCGGCGCCGAGGCGTTCCAGCGGTTCCTCACGGAGGAGGCGACCGGCAGCGCGACCGCCGACGTCATCGTCAACACCGACGGCGCCGGATGGCTGGACCTGATCGAGCGGGGCAAGGTCGTCGACTACGTCGACCCCGAGCTGGCCGACCTGCCCGACTTCGCCGTCGCCGCGCCGGGCGTGTTCGCCATGTCGGTCGACCCGCTCATCGGCATCTTCAACACCCGGGCCTTCCCAGAGGACGAGCAGCCCGAGACGCTCGCCGACCTGGCGGCCATGGCCGAGGAGCTCGACGGCAAGATCGGCACGATCGAGGTCGAGAACGGCCAGGCCGGGCTGGGCACCTGGGGCTACACCGAGGAGCGCGGCGAGGACGGTTGGGACGTGCTCGACCAGCTCGGACCGCACACCAAGGTCGAAGACGGCTCCGGGGCCCTGCTCAGCAAGCTCCAGTCCGGTGAGTACCACGCCGCCTTCATGGCCTCGGGCTCGATCCGGGCGCTCATCGACGGCACCGAGACCGGCGACATCCTCAACTACCGGTACCTGACCGATGCCACGCCGCTGCCCACGCGGGGCATGGCGGTCACGACCGCCGCAGCGTCGCCCAACGCCGCCAAGGTGCTGATCAACTTCCTGCTCTCGCAGGAGGGCCAGACCGCGGCCTGCGCCGGCGGGTTCACCCCCTACCGCGACGACGTCGAGTGCCCGCAGGACCTGGCGGCCATCGAGGACATCGTCGGCGACGGCAACGCCCTCGTCGTCGGGTACCCCGAGGAGCTCGAGACCGGCCTGCCCGAGATGCGTGAGCGCTGGAACGAGGCGTTCGGCCGATGACCGCGGCCACCGCCCAGGTGGGCGGCCGGCTGAAGCACAGCTGGCTCCCCGCCTGGGTGACGCAGTACCTGCTGTGGCTGGGCGGCCTGGCGCTCATCGTCGGGCCGATCATCCCGGTGGTGTGGGCCTCGCTCTGGTCCACGCCGCTCTACGAGGCCGGTGGGGCGCTGACCCTCGCCAACTACCAGGACCTCCTGGGCGATCCGGCCTGGTGGCAGGCCGTCCGCAACAGCGTCGTCTTCGCGGTGCTGACCACCGTCGGCTCCGTGGTGCTGGGCACGGCGATGGCGGTCCTGTTCACCCGCACGGACCTCCCGTGCCAGCGGTTCTTCCGCAGCGCGCTGCTCATCCCGGTCATCATCCCCGGGCTGCCGCTGCTCCTCGGCTGGACGTCGATGTACTCGCCGGGCGGCTACGTGACCCGCTGGATCGACACCCACACCCCGCTGCCGGTGTTCTGGGACCTGTACTCCGTGCCCGGCATGGCGATGGTGTCGATCGGCATCGCCGCCCCCGTCGTCTACCTGTTCGCACGGGGCGCGCTCGCCTCGCAGGACTCGTCGCTGGAGATGGCCGCCCGCAGCGCCGGCGCCTCGCCGCTGCGCACGCTGCGGACCGTCACCATCCCGCTCGTGCGCCCGGCGCTGCTCAACTCCTCGATGATCGTGTTCGCCCTGTCGCTCGAGGTGCTGGGGCTCCCGCTCATCTTGGGCACGTCGAACAACATCCAGTTCGTCTCGACCTACCTCTACGACAACTGGCTCAACGTGGTGCCGTCGCGCCAGGGGCTGGTGTCGGCCGGGGCCGTCGTGCTGCTCGCCACGGTCACCGTCCTGCTGCTCGTGCGCAACCGGCTCACCGGCGACGTGGCCCGCTTCCACACCGTGGGTGGCAAGGCCACGTCGGCCGCCACGGTGAAGCTCGGTGGCGCCCGCTGGCCGCTGCTGGCGCTCACCGCCTCGTACTTCGTGCTGGTCATCGTGATCCCGCTCGGCGGGCTCCTGCTGACGGCGTTCACCACCACGCTCTCCCCCTACCTCGACCCGTGGAGCGTGCTGTCCACGACCCACTTCGAGACGGTGATGAACGATCCGGTGTTCAGCCGGTCGATCACCAACAGCCTGACCATCGCGATCGTCGGCGGGGCCCTCGCCACCGTCGCCATCGCCGCCCTGGCGATCGTCGCCCACCGGTCTGCCTTCCGGCACCGGACCTCGCTCCAGTACGTGATGGTGTACCCGCGGGCCATGCCGGGCCTGGTCACCGGCATGGCGTTCTTCTGGTCGTTCGTGATCATCGATCCGAGCGGCAAGATCCGCGCCTCGCTGTGGGCCATCGGCATCGCCTTCGCGGTGCGGAGCCTGGCCCTCGGCTACAGCGCGTTCTACCCGGCGCTGGCCTCGCTCGGCGAAGACCTCGACCGAGCCGCCCGCACGTCGGGAGCGGACTGGTGGACCGCCGTGAAGACGATCCTCTTCCGGCTCCTGCGCCCGGCCATGGCGGTGTCGTTCGTCTTGATGTTCGTCGCCATGCTCAGCGACTACGACCCGGCGGTCTTCCTGGTCACCCCGGGCACCGAGGTCATGGGCCTCACCATGCTCAAGCTCTGGGTCGCCGGTTCGGCCGGCCCGGTCGCCGCCCTGGGCGTCATCCAGGTCGCCATCACCCTCGTCGTCCTCGGCTTCGGCCGACTGCTGTTCGGAGTCCGTCCCGGTGCCTGATCTCCACATCTCCGGCCTCTCGAAGGCCTTCGACGACAACACCGCCCTCGACGACGTCGCCATCGAGGGCCGCGACGGCGAGCTGCTGACGCTCCTCGGCCCGAGCGGCTGCGGGAAGTCCACGACGCTGTGGTCCATCGCCGGGCTGCACGAGCCCGACCGCGGGCACATCAGCGTGGGCGACGCCGTGCTGTTCGACCGCGACCAGAAGGTGAACCTGCCGCCCGAGGCGCGCCAGTGCGGCGTGGTGTTCCAGTCCTACGCCGTCTGGCCCAACATGACCGTCGCCGAGAACGTCGGCTACCCGCTGAAGCTGCGCCGGGTGAAGGGCGCGGACCGCGCCCGCCGGGTCCAAGAGGTGCTCGACCTGGTGGAGCTGGGCGACCTCGCCGACCGCTACCCCCACCAGCTGTCCGGCGGCCAGCAGCAGCGCGTCGCCCTCGGCCGGGCGCTCGCCGTCCCGCCCCGGCTGCTGCTGCTCGACGAGCCGTTCTCCAACCTCGACGCCAAGCTCCGAGAGCGGGCCCGGGCCTGGCTGCGCGACCTCCAGCGCGAGATCGGCATCACCACCGTGTTCGTCACCCACGACCAGGACGAGGCGCTCTCGATGAGCGACCGCATCGTCGTCATGGACCACGGGATCGTGCGCCAGGTGGGCACGCCCGAGGAGATCTACGAGACGCCCGCCGACCTGTTCGTCGCCGACTTCATCGGCACCATCAACCTCTTGGAAGGCACCGTGCTCCGCCAGACCGAACACCGACTCGAGGTGGCCGTCCCCGGCGTCTCGACCCCGCTGCACGCCACCGCCGTGGATCGGGGCGATCCGCCCCAGGGCGGCGTCACCCTGGCCATCCGGCCCGAGGCGATCGTCATCGAACCCGACCCGGGGGCCGACGGCCTCAACCGCGTCGCCGCCACCGTCGTCGACCGCTCGTACCTGGGCGACCACGTCCGCTACCGGGTCCAGCTCGGCGACGCCGAGCTCACGGTCCAGACCTCCACGCCGATCGGTGGCACCGAGATCACGCTCGGGCTGCCCATCGCCCGGACCCTCGCCTACGAAGGAGCACACCGTGGCTGAGGCCAAGGTCCTCGTCCCCGCCGGCATGCTCGGCGCCGGCTTCACCGCCGAAGCCGTCGCACGCGGCATCGCCCTCGGCGCCGACGCCATCGCCGTCGACGGAGGGTCCACCGACTCGGGTCCGTACTACCTCGGCTCAGCCTCGCCGAAGATGCCAGCCGAGGCCATCGCCGCGGACCTGCGGATCATGCTCGTCCAGGGCGCCGCCGCCGGCATCCCGGTCATCGTCGGCTCGGCCGGAACCAGCGGCACCGACACCGGGGTCGACTGGGTCGCCAGCATCGTCGAGACCATCGCGGCCGAGGAGGGGCTCTCGCTCCGGGTCGCACGGATCTACAGCGAGCAGCACCTCGACGTGCTGGCCAAGGCGCTCGATGCCGGCGGCATCACCCCGCTCGCCCCCGCCGATGCGCTGACGCTCGACACGCTCGAGCGCTGCGACCACATCGTCGGGCTGCTCGGCGCCGAGCCGTTCTGTGCCGCGCTCGAGACCGGCGCCGACGTCGTCATCGCCGGGCGCGCCACCGACACCGCGGTCATCGCCTCCTACCCGCTGCTGCACGGCTGCCCGCCCGGGCCGAGCTGGCACGCGGCCAAGACCGCCGAGTGCGGCGGCCAGTGCACCACCAACCCCCGAGGGGGCGGGGTGCTCGTGTCCATCGACGATGGCGGCTTCACGGTCGAGCCCCTCGAAGAGGAGTCGGCCTGCACGCCCATGTCGGTCGCCGCCCACATGATCTACGAGAACGCGGATCCCAACGTGATGCGGGAGCCGTCGGGAACGCTCGACGTCACCGATGCCCGCTACGAAGCGCTCGACGACCGGCGCGTCCGCGTCACCGGGTCGGAGTTCGTCGCCCAGCCGTACACCACCAAGCTCGAGGGCTCCGGCATCGTCGGCTACCAGACCATCGCCCTCGCGGGCATCAAGGACGCCGAGGTGCTCGCCGACATCGGCGTGTGGGCCGACTCGCTGCGCGACTACATCGTCTTCAAGGCCGAGACGGTCCTGGGCCTGCCCGCCGACCAGTTCCACATCGAGGTGCGCTGCTACGGGTGGAACGCCGTGCTCGGCGCCATCGACCCCGACACCGGTCCACCCCGGGAGGTCGGTGCGGTGCTCATCGTCACCGCCGCCGACCAGGCCACCGCCACCAAGGTCGTGAAGCTGTCGAACCCGTACCTGCTCCACTTCCCGCTGCCCGACATGGACCACCTGCCGAGCTTCGCCTTCCTCTCCTCTCCCGCCGAGATCGAGCGAGGACCGCTCTACGAGTTCCTCCTCCAACACGTGGTCGCGGCCGATGTGGCCGGCGACCTGTTCCGCACCGAGCTCACGGAGGTCTCCGGACGATGACGACCGCACCCACCATCGGCGATGTCGCCCACCTCGTCCGCTCCAAGAACGCCGGGCCCTTCTGGCAGACCCTCGACGTCTTCCTCGACGACGACGCCGCCTACGACGCGGTCGCCCAGGCCCCCGCGCTCGACCCCGCGATCATCGGCGCGCTGTACCGGGTCGACCCCGACACCGTGCGCATCTTCCGGCTTCCGTCGATCCGGGTCGTGAAGATCTCCTTCCCGCGCCGGGCGGCCCAGGGCGGCGTCGCCGACCGGGACATGCACGCCGGCCAACAGCACGTCCCCCTCGCCCGGCTCCGGCTCGACGCGACCGCGCCGTGACCACCGTCGTCGTCACCGCTCCTCTGCCCGCCGGCGGCACCGACCCGCTCATCACCGCGGGACTCGACGTCGTCCAGCTGGAGGACCGGTCCCCAGCCGCCCTCGTCGAGGCGGCGGCGGCGGCCGACGCCCTGGTGACCCAGCTCACCGACCGCATCGACACCGCCGTGCTGGACGCGGGCGGCAGCCGCCTGCGGGTGGTCGCCAACGTGGCCGCCGGCTACGACAACATCGACA
>CAZCVS010000162.1:0-7169 GCA_964501845.1 uncultured Iamiaceae bacterium | reverse complement strand
TCGGCAACCGGGTGTTCGAGATCACCACGCACCGCGCCGAGTCCTACGCGCCGGATTCCCGCAAGCCCGAGGTCGCGTTCGGCACGAACGTCGACGACGACCTCGCCCGCCGCGACTTCACCGTCAACGCCATGGCCCTGGAGCTGCCCGACCCGGTGCTGGCGGACCCCTTCGACGGTGCCGTCGACCTGGCGGCCAAGCGGCTCCGCACGCCGCTGGCGCCGGAGGTGTCGTTCACCGACGACCCCCTGCGGATGCTGCGGGCCGCCCGGTTCATCGCCGGCTACGGCCTGGAACCCGATGCGGAGCTGGTCGCGGCGGTGCGCACCAACGCCCACCGGCTCGAGATCGTGTCGGCGGAGCGGATCCGCGACGAGCTCGACAAGCTGCTCGTGGTCCCGGACCCGTCGGCGGGCCTGTGGTTCATCGTCGACACCGGCCTGGCGGAGCAGTTCCTGCCGGAGCTGGCCAAGATGCGCCTCGAGCAGGATCCCGTCCACCACCACAAGGACGTGCTCGCCCACACCATCGCGGTGGTGGTCAAGACCGAGCCCGAGCGGCTGGTGCGCCTGGCCGCGCTGCTGCACGACGTCGGCAAGCCCAAGACCCGCGCCTTCACCGATGGCGGGGTGACGTTCCACCACCACGAGGTGGTCGGCGCCCGCATGGCCCGGGACCGGATGCAGGCGCTCAAGTACTCGGCTGACGACGTCGAGGCCGTCCGCAAGCTGGTGTACCTGCACCTGCGGTTCCACGGCTACGGCGACGGCTGGACCGACTCGGCCGTGCGCCGCTTCGTGCGCGACGCCGGGGATCAGTACGAGCGCCTCGTCGACCTGACCGCCAGCGACTGCACCACCCGCAACAAGCGCAAGGCGGCCGAGCTGGCCCGGCGCATGGACGAGTTCAAGGTCCGCGTGGTGGCGCTGCGCGAGCAGGAGGAGCTCGACGCCATCCGGCCCGACCTCGACGGCCGCCAGGTCATGGACCACCTCGGGATCGGCCCCGGCCGCCACATCGGCCAGGCCCTCGACCACCTGCTCGAGGTGCGCCTCGAAGAGGGCCCGCTTCCCGAGGAAGAGGCCTACGCCCGCCTCGATGCCTGGTGGGCCGAGCAGCAATCGTGAACCTCACCGATGAAATCAGGTGCACGAAGCCGTCGATCCCCTGACACGATGGACGAGTGGTCGGGGTCGATGGCGCGCGTGCGGGCACGGGCACCCCGGGCCCCTTGATCACGATACAGTTCCGATATATCGTGATCGCATCGTGACCGACCCGTCTCCCTCATCCCACCGCCGCCCGAGCTCACCCTCCACGGAGCCCCGATGACCCTCTCCCATCCGATCCAAGCCACCGGCCTGGTCAAGCGCTACGGCCCCAAGACCGCCCTGGGCGGCATCGACATCTCGGTGCCCGCCGGCACGGTCACCGCCGTCCTCGGTCCCAACGGTGCCGGCAAGACCACGGCGGTCCGCATCCTCACCACGCTGTCGCGGGCGGACGAGGGGACCGCCACGGTGGCCGGGTTCGATGTCGCGACCTCGCCCACCGAGGTGCGCCGGCGCATCGGGCTGGCCGCGCAGGACGCCACCGTCGACCCGCTGCTGACCGGCTTCGAGAACCTGGTGATGATCTCCGAGCTCCACCAGATGAGCCGGGCCGCCGCCAAGGCCCGGGCCAGCGAGCTGCTCGAGGAGTTCTCCCTCGCCGACGCCGGCAACCGCGTCACCGGTAGCTACTCCGGCGGCATGCGCCGCCGGCTCGACCTGGCCGCCACGCTGGTGGCCGACCCGCAGGTGCTGTTCCTCGACGAGCCCACCACCGGCCTCGACCCGCGTGCCCGCAACGAGCTGTGGGCGGTGCTCGACGTGCTCGTCGACCGGGGGGCCACCATCTTGCTGACCACCCAGTACCTCGAGGAGGCCGACCGCCTCGCCGACGACATCGTGGTGATCGACCACGGCAAGATCATTGCCCAGGGCGATGCCCGCAGCCTGAAGCGACAGGTCGGCGGCGACAACATCGGCGTCATCGTCTCCGAGGCCGACCGCCTGGCGGAGGCCGCCGCGGTCCTGTCCCGGGTCACCGGCTCGGAGGCGGTGATCGACGAGGCCTCTCGTGCTGCGGTCGCACCCACGTCCGCGGGCGTGGGTGGGCTCGCCGACGTGGCCCGCGCCCTGGCCGACGCCGGGGTCGAGGTCGAAGACCTGGGGCTGCGCCAGCCCACGCTCGACGAGGTGTTCCTCACCCTCACCGGGCTCCCGATCATCGAGGACGACGACGCACGAGCCGAGGAGGTCGCCCGATGACCATCACCACCCCACCCCCCACCGCCACCACCATCGACCCGTCCGTCACCGGCGGTGGCGGAGAGCCCCAGGCCTCGCGCGGCGTGTTCCACGACGTGTGGGTCATCGCCCGCCGCGGGCTCATCCACATGAAGCGCCAGCCCGAGCAGCTGAGCGACGCCACCATCCAGCCGATCATGTTCGTGCTGCTGTTCGCGTTCGTGTTCGGCGGCGCCATCTCGGTGCCGGGAGGCGGCTCCTACAAGGAGTTCCTGATGGGCGGCATCTTCGCCCAGACCATCGTGTTCTCCGCCTTCGGCGTGGCCATGAGCATCGCCAACGACCGCAAGAACCAGGCCAACGATCGGTTCCGCTCGCTGCCCATCGCCAACGGCGCCGTGCTCGGCGGTCACGCCGTGGCCAACCTGCTCAAGGCGTTCCTGCCGATCGTGTTGATGTCGTTGACCGGCCTCGTCGTCGGCTGGCGGATCCACAGCAGCCCGATCGAGGCCGCCCACGGCTACCTCCTGATGGTCGCGTTCTCGTTCGCGATGATCTGGATCGGGGTGCTGCTGGGGAGCCTGGTGGGCACGCCCGAGGGCGTCACCGGCATCGCCTTCGCCGTGCTGTTCCCGATCACGTTCATCGCCTCCACCTTCGTGCCGGTGGTGACCATGCCCGAGCCGTTGCGGACCGTCGCCGAGTGGAACCCGACCACCTCGCTCAGCGACGCCCTGCGCGAGCTCTTCGGCAACCCGAACACCCCGCCGCTGCCGACGGACCCCTGGCCCATCCAGCACCCCATCGCGTACACGTGGATCTGGATCGTGGGCATCGTCCTCGTCGTCGCCCCCCTCGCCGTGCGCGTCTACCGCAAGTCCATCACCGACTGAGCTTCGACGCTTCGCCTCGAACCCTCGGTGTCGGCTTCGACGCAGGTACGTCGGGCAGGTCCGATTCGTCAACATGTGTTGACGCTTGCGGCGGAATCCGGTACCGTGCCCAGGTGGTCGACATCGAGCCGAGCGCCTACAGCACGGTGTCACCGACGACGACATGCTCCATGCACTCCGCAATCACTGGCAGGCGTTCGAGACGGACGACCTGGCCGTCACCATGTACATCGGCCCGGCCACGCCATGACCAGGACCCGAGCAGAACGAGCTGAAGCGCTCGAAGCGTGGGCCGACACCGTCGAGGCCGCAGACCTCCGGTCCTCGGACACGGCAGCGCTCCGTCGCATCGCCGAGCTCGCCCAGCAGCGAGATGACGTTGATGCCGAGCTTGCCCAGACCGTGCGAACGGCGCGAACGGCCCACCGGTCATGGTCAGAGATCGGTGCGATGCTCGGCGTGTCGAAACAAGCAGCCCAGCGCAAGTACGGCACCAAGACGCCCGCCTGACCGATCAGCGGATCGGGGGCCGACCGTATCCGGACGGGCGTCGCCTCAGTTGCCCTGCTTGCGGGCTCGGAGGAGGAGGGTGGCGGGGACGGTGCGCATGACGTCCGCGTAGTTGGGGTTGCGGCCCGTGGGTCCGGACGCCGTCGGTTCGATCACCTGGTCGATGCGGAAGTTCGAGCGCTGGAACGTGGTGAACAGGTCGGCGAAGGTGCGGGGCCGGTCGACCACGTCGCTGCCGTCGAGCTCCCAGGTGCGCGGCGCGCTGTCGTCGTAGGCGTGCACGATGCGCAGGGGGTCGGTCGCGGCCGGGTCGAGCATGGCGAAGGCCGGGTGCGGGACCGAGCACACGAGCGGCGCCTCGGGCTTGAGCACTCGGTGCACCTGGCGGAACACGCGGGCGAGGTCGTCGACGCTGGCGAGCGCCATGACGCTGATGGCGGCGTCGATCGAATCCGAGCGCAGGAACGCCAGCTCGGCCAGCTCTGCCTGGTGGAGCTCGACGCGGACCTCGGCGGCCTCGCACCGCTCGCGGGCCGATGCCAGCAGCTCGGCCGAGGGGTCGACGGCCAGCACCTTGGCCCCCGCCTGGGCGAGGGCGACCGCGTTGCGGCCGGTGCCGCAGCCGAGGTCCAAGATGCGCGCCCCCTCGACCGTGCCGAGCAGCTTGAGGTCGGCCTCGGTGGGCAGCTCGGAGCCGTACACGACGACGCCACCGGTGTCGCCGGGCGTCTGGCGGGCGGTGGTGTAGCGGTGCCAGCCGCTCTCGGCGGGCACGGCGGTGGGGAAGAGGGCATCGGCCATCTCCCGAGTCTGCCGCCCCGGTGCGCCGCCACTCGGCACTTCGTGCGGATCGTGGGAGGCTCTGGCGGTGCGCGTGGTCAGCTTCAACATCCACCACGGGACCGTCGGCCGTCGAGGGCCGGTGGACCCCGAGCAGCTCGGCCAGGTGTGTGCGTCGTTCGAGGCCGACATCATCGCCCTGCAGGAGGTCGACCGCGACACCTATCGGACCGGGCGGGCCGACCTGGCCTCGGTCACGGCCGGGGCGTGCGGCATGGCCCACGTCTTCGGGGCATCGCGCTGGTTCCCGGGGGGCCGCTACGGCAATGCCATCCTCGCCCGGGGCACCATCACCGCCGCGGTCGCGACGCGCCTGCCGAAGGTGCCGGCGCAACGGTTCTGGTTGGAGCAGCGCACGGCGCTCGAGGCGTCCGTCACCGTCGACGGCCGGGCGCTGTGGGTCGTGTGCACCCACCTCTCGGTGCCGAAGGACCAGAACGCGGTCCAGCTCGACTGGCTGCTGCGCCACCTCCGCGGCCGTCCGCGGCCCCAGGTGGTCGTCGGCGATCTCAACCGGCCGGCCTCGCTGGTGGCGGCCGACGCGGAGCAGGGCGGGTTGCGCGCCGCGGAGCACGGCCCCACGTTCCCCGCGTCCAAGCCCCGGCGCACCATCGACCACGTGCTCGTCTCGCCTGAGCTGGAGGTGGTGGCCACCGAGGTCCGCGCCACCTCGATGAGCGACCACGCGGTCCTCATCGTCGACCTGGCGTGAACGCCGGAGCGGCGGCGCCCGCTTCCCGCCCCGGCGGCCGCGATCGTCGGTAGCCTCCGGCTCATGGGTTTCCGACCCGATGCTGTGCGGGGCTCCGAGGGGCCCGGGGAGATCGACTACCGGCTGGCGCGCCAGTCCGTGCTGTCGGAGTACCGCAAGGGCCGCATCGCCCGCCACGAGATCTGCGACGCCCATCCCGAGCTGGCCCGGGCCGCCAAGGAGCTGGGGGAGCCCACCAAGCTCACGTGCCCGGTCTGCGAGCAGGCCCCGGTGGTGCTCGTCACCTACGTCTTCGGCCCCCGGCTCCCCGCGTTCGGCCGGTGCATCACCACCAAGAAGGAGCTCCAGGCCATCGCCAAGCGCTCCGGCAACTTCTCCGCCTACGTGGTCGAGGTGTGCCCGGAGTGCTCCTGGAACCACCTGGCCCGCACCTTCCTGCTCAACCCGGCCCGAAGCCGGGCCGCCGCGAACTGATCGGGCCCGGGTGGTGCTCGGCGCCCGCACGGCTGCGCCGGCGGCCGTCGCGACTGCCATCGCGGCGGGGTGACGGGTAGCCTGGCTCGTCGCTGTTGCGCCGTCCGCACCCCGCGTCGACGGCACCCGACCTCCCCTTCTCTGATGCCTCGCACCCGCAAGCCCGTCCCCGTCCACAACCTGAAGGTGACGCGCAAGGGCAAGGTCAAGAAGCGCGGCTTCCTGTGGCGGATGCGCCGGGTCTTCTACCTGGCCGCGCTGGCCGTCGCCGTGCTGGCCGCCGGTGGCATCTACGTCCTCGGTCAAGTCGAGCTCCCCGAGGACCCCACCGTCGCCCCGCCGGAAGACCTCACCACGTTCATCTGCTCGAGCGAGGTCCAGGTCAACTGCAACGCGTCGAACGCCATGGCGTCGCTGCACGGGACCGAGGACCGCGTCCTCGTGACCTACAAGGAGATCCCTCCGATCCTGCGCGAGGCAGTCATCGCCGCAGAGGACAAGGACTTCTTCGAGCACGGCGGCGTCGACCCCATGGGCATCGCCCGCGCCGCCTACCGGGACATCCGGGGCGAGGGTGTCCGCCAGGGCGGCTCGACCATCACCCAGCAGTACGTGAAGCAGGCGTACCTCACCTCCGAGCAGACCGTCACCCGCAAGATCAAAGAGGCGGTGATGGCCGTCAAGCTCGAGCAGCAGATCTCCAAGGAGGAGATCCTCACCCGCTACCTGAACACCGCCTACTTCGGGCGCGGCGCCTACGGCGTGCAGGCCGCCTCGCGAGCCTGGTTCGGCCACGACATCGGGGCGCTCGACGCCGGCGAGGCCGCGTTCCTCGCCGGGCTGCTGCGCAACCCGAACGGCGCCGACCCCTACAGCGGCCCGAAGTCGCTGAAGGAGGCCATCCGGCGCCGCAAGGTCGTGCTCGAGCGCATGGTGATCGAGGGGTACGTCACGCCGGCGGAGCAGGAGCTCCTCCTCGCAGTGGAGATGAACCCGATGAACCCGGACGTCCCCGAGGCGGAGCGGTTCGTGCGCCAGCGGCCCAAGGCGTCGGTCCTGGGCGAAGAGGTCAAGGGCCGCGAGTGGGGCAGCGAGTACTTCGCCGAGTACGTGCGGCGCTGGCTCGTCAACGAGTTCGGGAGCGCGAAGGTGCTGACCGGCGGGCTGCGGGTGTACACGACGCTCGACCTCGACATGCAGAAGTCGGCCTTCGATGCGGTCACGTCCACGCTGAACCAGCCCGGCGACCCGGCCGGCTCACTGGTCGCCCTCGACGACCAGGGCCAGATCAAAGCGATGATGGGCGGCACCGACTTCACCAACAACCAGGTCAACCTGGCCACTGGCAAGGCCGGCGGTGGCTCGGGCCGCCAGCCTGGGTCGACGTTCAAGACCTTCGCCCTCGCCGACGCGGTGAAGAAGGGCTACTCCATCCGATCGGTCCTGCCG
>CAZCVS010000161.1:0-7187 GCA_964501845.1 uncultured Iamiaceae bacterium | reverse complement strand
CTGAAGGTCAAGTACAAGAACAGCGTCTTGGGCTTCGTCTGGTCGCTGCTCAACCCGTTGATGTACCTGGTGGTCTTCTCGCTGGTGTTCAACATCATCAGCGAGGTCCCGGTCCCCTACTACGGGATCTTCTTCCTGTCGGGCCTGCTGGCGTGGAACCTCTTCAGCACGGCCCTGGGCGAGGGCACGTCGTCCATCGTCCAGAACGCCCAGCTCGTCACCAAGGTGTGGTTCCCCCGCGAGGCGCTGGTGCTGGCGTCGGTCTTCACCGCGCTCGTGCACTTCGCGCTCCAGGCCGTCGTGTTGCTGGCCGCGCTGCTCGTCTTCCAGCGGGCACCGGACCCGACGTTCATCCCCGTGCTGCTCCTCGCGCTCGTGGTCACGATGCTCTTCGCCACGGCCCTCGCCATCGGGCTCAGCGCGGTCAACGTCTACCTGCGCGACACCCAGCACCTGCTCGAGGTCGTCCTCCTCGCCTGGTTCTGGCTGTCGGCCATCGCCTACCCCTACGGCGTGGTGGTCAAGCAGCTCAACGAGAGCCAGTTCGCCGGCAAGGAGTGGCTGCTCGCCTTCAACCCGATGCTCACCGTGGTCATCAGCTTCCAGCGCACGATCTACAACCCGGACTACAGCGGCACATCGCAGTCCGCGCTGCACGAGGCCGCCACCCTCCCCGAGCACCCCATGAGCTGGTACCTCACCAACCTGGGGATCGCCGGCGCCGTGTCGCTCGTGCTGCTGTTCGGGGCGCTCGCGCTGTTCAGCCGGCTCGAAGACAACTTCGCGGAGGAGATCTGATGGGCGAGTACGCCATCGAGGTCACCAACGTGACCAAGTCGTTCAAGGTGTACCAGGAGGGCGGCCAGTCCGCGAAGGAGCGGCTGATCCGCGCCGGGCGCAACCCGCACATCGTGTTCAAGGCGCTCGACGACGTCTCGTTCGAGGTGAAGCAGGGCGAGACCTTCGCCCTGCTCGGCCACAACGGATCGGGCAAGTCCACGATGCTCAAGTGCATCGCCGGCACCCTGCGCCCGTCGTCGGGCAAGGTCGTGTCGCGGGGTCGCCTCGCCGCCCTGCTGGAGCTGGGCGCCGGCTTCCACCCGGACCTCACCGGCCGGGAGAACATCTACCTGAACGGCTCGATCCTCGGGTTCTCCAAGACCCAGATCGACGTGATCTTCGACGACATCGTTGAGTTCGCCGAGCTCAGCGACTTCATCGACCAGCAGGTCAAGCACTACTCGTCGGGCATGTACGCCCGCCTGGGGTTCTCGGTGGCCATCAACGTCGAACCGGAGATCCTGCTCGTCGACGAGGTCCTGTCCGTGGGCGACGAGTCGTTCCAGCGCAAGTGCATCGACCGGGTGCGCGAGCTCCAGGCCGACGGCCGGACCATCCTGCTCGTGTCCCACGCGGCCGAACTGGTCCGCCAGCTGGCCGACCGCGCCGCTGTGCTCGACCACGGACACCTGGTCGACGTGGCCGAGCCCGGGGAGGCCATCCGCACGCTGCGCGAGACCCTCGCCCGCCGCGGCATCGCCCTGCTGGCCGAGGACGAGGACGTCAACGAGCCACCGCCGGCCCCGAAGTGGTCCGATCCACCCTCGCTCACCGTGCCGGTCGTGCAGCTCGACAAGCCCCTCGTCATCACCAAGGTGGTCGCCGAGTACCCCGATCCCGAGGCCAAGTTCCTGCTGCCCAACCAGCCCATGCGGCTGCGGATCGACTACTTCGCCGCCGAGCGCGTCACCGACATCTGCATGGCGTTCGAGTTCCAGGACCTCCACGGCAACGTGATCTTCGGCGACGACACCCAGACGATGGAGCAGCCCATCCACGCCTGTGACGGCGTCGGCGCCGTGTGCTTCGACCTGCCCCGGGTGCCGCTGCTCGACGGCGCGTACCTGATCTCGGTCACGGCCACCACCCGCAACGGCGGCCAGGTCTACGACCGGCGGGACCTCCAGGACCGCTTCGAGGTCATGCAGCCCGGGCGCCAGCGCGGGACCGTCGCCCTGGAACCGAAGGTCGTGCACTTCTTCCACGACCCAGCCACCGACGAGGCCGAGGACGCCGACGGGACCGACGCTGCGGCCGACCCGGGCGTGGTTGCGCCGAGCTGATCACGCCGAACCGAATGCGGCGGCCGGGTCGCTGTGGGCAGGTCCACGTCGCCTCCCGCCCCGGACGGAGCCGCCTGTGGACCCTGTCCGGAGTACTGGTCCCGCAGCCCCACGACACCCGGACGAGCTACCCTGACGACTGAGCTTCGGATCTTCCTGTTGTCCAGCGGTCGCTGCCTCAGACCAAGCTCGCAGGCGAAGGCAAGACCAGATGGATGAGCAACAGAAGGTGGAGGGACACCGCATCGGCGCGGCACGCGTCGCGACCATCGCGGCGGTGACGATGCTCGGGGTCGCATGGGTCCTCCTCAGGGTGGCGGACAGGAGCGACGAACGCCCGGCACAAGCGGGCCATGATGGGGAGGCGACGCCGACGCTGGTCGTCGACAGCGTTGGTGACGGCGGCGACAGCCACGTCGGCGACGGCCAGTGCCGGGACGCGGACGGTGGTTGCACGCTGCGCGCCGCCATCGAGGAGTCGAACACCATCCCATCGCTGACACAGGTGAAGTTCCACATCGCTCCTGGCGCCCGCAACGCCGGGTTCGAGCCCGCGGTCATCCGGCCTCAGTCGCCTCTGCCCCAAGTGTCGTCCCCGCTCCACCTCGATGCGCCCTCGCAGCCCGGAGCTCGTGTGAACACCGCCCCGAGTCCCGAGCCCTTCAACGGACGCCTGGGCATCGTGCTGGACGGGTCGGCACTGCCCGATGCCGAGCCGCCCGCCGGCATCGTCATCGGCCCCGGGGCCAAGGGATCCACGATCGAAGGGCTGGTGATCAGCGGATTCCCCGGCACCGGCATCGACCTGACCACCGTCGCTGGCGTTCGCATCCTCGGGTGCTACATCGGTACCGACCCGACAGGGCTTCAGGCCAAAGGCAACCGCGGTCCCGGCATCAGTGCCACCGGTGACCCCGTCCCAGGCGGGGGCCGTGTGATCGTGGGAGGACCGGATCCCGAGGATCGGAACGTCATCTCGGGCAACAAGGACAACGCGGCCTACCCCCGCTCTCGGTGGACCATCGCCGGCAACTTCATCGGGCTCGGGGCCGACGGCCTCGCCGATGTCGGCAACGGTGAACCTGAGAAGTCCGGTGCACTCTCGATCGATGTCGCCGACGACGTCGTCGTCGGTGGGGATGCCTGGACCGACGCGAACGTCTTCGCGTGGAACCGCTCCTACGCGATCGCACCGGACCAATCCAAGCGGCTCACCATCAGCCACAACTACATCGGCGTGGCAAGCGATGGCGAGACACCGGCCGCGAACGGATCGGTCGGCATCATCTTGTCCGAGAGCACCACCGTGTCCATCGACGCCAACGTCGTGATGCACAGCCGCTTTGCCGGCATCCTGGTCGCCGACTCCCGGGACGTCACCATCGGCGGCACCTCAGCAGGCGATGCCAACGTCGTGTCCGCGAACCTCCCCCACAACATCGCGGTGTGGTCGACCAGACCTGGGACATCCGGCATCGCCATCATCGGGAACTCGATCGGAACAGGGCGCGACGGCATCTTCGACCCAACTCTCCGCACCGAGGTCGGCATCAGCATCGCCGGCCCGGTCGACGGGGCTGTGGTCGGTGGGACGAAGAGAGGCGAAGCCAACGTCCTCGCCGGAGGCCGCGTGGCAGGCGTGGCGATCATGCGGATGCAAGTCGACGGCCAGCCAGCAATGGCGATTCCCACGCGTACCGCGGTGTTGGGCAACCGGTTCATCGGCATTGGACCCGAACCCTCCGGGGATCCGTCTGGGGCAGCGATCCAGCACCTCGAGGGGATCGATCGCTCGTCCCCGCCCGACTTCCTCCCCGATGACTACTTCTGCACCGTGGACGATGAGAGGCGCGCGGCGTGCACGGACCGCCCGGCGGAGCACCTCACCCTCCTCGGCGCGCGCCTCACCGAAAAGGCACCACGCGACCATCTGGTCATCGAGGCTCAGCGCCGCCCGAACCCAACCATCGAGGCGGCGACGTTCCGAGTGGAGGTGTATGAGATCCACCCAGGCACGAACGAACTGCGGTTTCTCGGCGCCACGACAACGCGCTTCGACCGCGCAGGAGGCGCTGATCTCGTGCTTCCTGTGGATGCAGAGCTGGCAGGGGTCAAGATCGTGGCGACGTTGACTCCCCTGGACTCCACCGGCCCGTCGAGGTTCGCCGAGACCTCCGATTTCTCGGCACCCGTCCTGGTTCGCCCTTGAGGACCGTACGAGATCAGCGGCGGCCGTCGGCGGCCCGGTGGTAGAGGTCGACGATGCCGTCGACCGTGGCGCTCCAGGGGAACTGGAGCACCCGCGCCTCGCCGGCGTCGGCGAGGTCCTGCGCCAGCGCCTCGTCGCCGAGCACCTGGCCGAGCCCGTGGGCCAGCGCCTCGGCGTCACCGACCGGGACCACGAGGGCGGCATCACCCACGACCTCGGGGACCGCGCCCGCCGCGGTGGTGACGACCGGCGTGCCCACCGCCATGGCCTCCAACGGGACCAGGCCGAAGCCCTCGTAGCGGCTCGGGTAGGCCACGACAGTCGCCCCGCGCAGCAGGGCCAGCCGCTTGTCATCGTTGATCTGGTCGAGACGGACGATGCGGCGGTGCAGCGACGAGGCCGCGACGGCGCGATCGAGCTCCGCGCTGCCCATCCCCTCCGCGCCGGCGATCACCAGCCGGAGGTCGGGGTCACGAGCACCGACCTCCGTGAAGGCGGCGACCAGCGACGGCAGGTCCTTGCGGGGGTCGATGGTGCCGAGCGCGAGCACGTACCGGTGCCCGCCGGCCAGGAACCGGCCGGCGGCGGCATCGCTGGTGGCATCGGCGGGCCCCGGCGGCCGGATGCCGTTGGGCACGGCCACGACCCGGTCGCCAGCCTCGGGGAACGCGGTGCGGACCTCCTGCGCCACGAACTCGCTCACGGTGTGGACCCAGGCGCCGCGGCGCGCCGCCCGGCGCAGCAGGTCTGGCCACTGGAGGACGTCGGGGGTGCACATCTCCGGGTGGTGGATCGCCGTCAAGTCGTGGACGGTGACGACCTCGGCCGCTCCACCGCCCGGAGGGACCACGAAGTTGGGGCCGTGGACGACGTCGACCCGCCCGACGAGCTGCCGGGCACTCGGCACATCGAACTGCGACCACGCCGCACGAGCGAGGCGCGCCGGCACCGGCCGGGTGCAGGCCCGGGCACCCGGCGGTGCCGCGGCGACCACGCCGCGACGGCCGCGCCACGACACGGCGAACACCGAGAGATCGGTCTCTGACCGCTCCGCCAGCCCGTCGACCAGCTCCCGCGTGAACACGCCGACCCCGGTCATCGAGCGCAGGAGCGACGTGATGTCTACGCTCACCCGCAGCGGTGAGTTGGGAGCGACGTGGCGGGACACAGCACCTCTGACCTGAAGAAACCGGCCCTGGTGCCGATCAGTTCCATCGTGGCATCCCGCAACGTCAGGAGACGGTTCGTGCCCGCAGCCAGCGCCATCCCCCCGGATCGGCTCAAGCTCCGCAAGCGCCGCTTGCTCACCTCGGTCCCGCTCGGGATCAGCGCCTGGGTCGTCCTCGCCGGCCTGCCGATGGCGCCCGCCGCGCCCACCCCCGGCGAGATGCACACCGAGATCATCACGCTCAGCGGCCCGGAGGCAGAGCCCACCGCCGCGCGCTCCTCGGCGGCGCTCCGCACCGCTCCCACCAGCGCCGGGCCCGGCTGGACCGCCTCGCTCGACGTCGAGGACGGCACCCAGTCGGTCGCCGCCAGCTGGGTTGGTGCTCCCGACGGCGCCGTGTCGGTCCGCGGCCTCGGCGGCGAGGGGTGGACCGAGTGGGTCGACCTCGAGGCCGATCCGGAGGACGCACCCGACGACAGCGCCCGCACGAGCGGCGGCATGGCCTGGTTCAGCGCCGAGGGCGTCAGCGACATCGAGGTCAAGGTCCTCGCCGGCGACCTCGCCGATCTCGAGGTGCAGCCCATGCGCTACGAGGCGCCCTCCGGTGGCGGCCTGCGCACGGCCGCGGCCGGTGCCGCGGCGGCGCAGCCCGAGATCCTGCCCCGGTCGACCTACACGTCGAAGGGCTGGGCCACGAAGAACTCGGGCTGCTCGCCCGGGCCCACCACCGCGTCGGGGGGCGTCAAGCTCGCCGTGGTCCACCACACGGTGAACTCCAACACCTACGCCGCCTCCGACGTGCCCGCCATGCTGGCGTCGATCTACACGTACCACACGGGTACGAACGGCTGGTGCGACACGGGCTACAACTTCATCGTCGACCGCTTCGGCCGCATCTGGGAGGGCCGCTCCGGCGGCATCACCAAGGCGATCGTCGGCGGCCACGCCCAGGGCTTCAACACCGGCACCGTCGGCGTGTCGCTGCTGGGCCAGTTCGAGCCCGGGGTCTCCCCCGCCGCGGTCCAGCCCCCGGCGGCGATGCTGACCGCCACGTCCCGGATCATCGGCTGGAAGCTGGGCCTCTCCGGCATCGACCCCACCGGCACCGTCTCGGTCACCAGCGGGGGATCCAACAAGTGGCCTGCTGGCACCGTGCTCACGCTCAACCGGGTCATCGGCCACCGCGATGTGGGCTACACCGCCTGCCCGGGCGCCAACCTCCAGAGCAAGCTCCCGAGCATCCGCACGTCCGCCAAGGCCTACCAGGGCAGCGGGAACACCACGCCGCCGACCACCACGCCCACCACGCCCCCGCCGGCGGCGTACGCGCCCTTCTACACGGCGAACCAGCTCGTGGCCCAGCAGTACCGCGACATCTTGCGCCGCGAGGCCACCACCGCCGACCTGGCCTACTGGTCGGCGCGGGTCGGGAACTCGTGGAGCCCCGGGCAGTTCATCGCCCACATGCAGGCCTCGACCGAGGCGGACAACCGGGTCCACGCCGTGACCCGCCTGTACCGGGCGTACCTGTCCCGCAGCCCCGACCACGCGGGGCTGACCTACTGGCTCAACCGCCGCGGCGAGGGACGCACGCTCGTGTCCATCTCGCAGTCGTTCGCCACGTCGTCGGAGTTCGTGCGCCGCTACGGCTCGCTGTCGAACGCGGCCTTCGTCGACCGGGTGTACC
>CAZCVS010000160.1:0-7208 GCA_964501845.1 uncultured Iamiaceae bacterium | reverse complement strand
AGCAGTACGGCTTCGAGGTGGACCTGGACTCCTGCACCGGGTGCAAGGCGTGCGTCGCCGCGTGCCACAACCTCAACGGCCTCGACGAGGACGAGTCGTGGCGGCGGGTCGGCTCGCTCCACGACGCAGGCCGTGAGCCCGGGTCCGTCACGGTCACCAGCGCCTGCCACCACTGCGTGGACCCCGCGTGCATGAAGGGCTGCCCGGCCCGGGCCTACGAGAAGGACCCGGTCACGGGCATCGTCCGCCACCTCGACGACGCCTGCATCGGGTGCAGCTACTGCACCCTCACGTGCCCCTACGAGGTCCCGGTCTTCAACCAGTCGCTCGGCATCGTCCGCAAGTGCGACCTGTGCAGCGACCGGTTGGCCGACGGCGAGGCGCCGGCCTGCGTCCAGGGCTGCCCCCAGGGCGCCATCACCATCGCCGTCGTCACCGTCGACGAGCTGCTCGCCCGCTCCCGTGGCGCGGCCGCCGACCCGGCTGCCGCCCTCGTCCCCACCGCCCCCCGGTCGTCGCTCACCGTCCCGACCACGGCGTACGTCTCGTCGAGACCGCTGCCGCCGACGTGGGTCGCCTCCGACGAGTCGTCGATCCACCCGTCCCACGGCCACACCCCGCTCGCGGTGATGCTCGTCCTCACCCAGGGCGCCGTTGGGGTGACCGTCGCCGCGGCGTGGCTGCGGGCCACGGGCTCGCTCGACCCCGCGACCACGGAGTCGCTCGCCACCGTCGGCCTGGTCACCGGGCTGGTGGCGCTGGCCGCGTCCCTGCTCCACCTCGGCCGGCCCCTGCTCGCGTGGCGGGCGCTGCTCGGACTGCGCCACTCCTGGCTGAGCCGGGAGATCCTGGCCTTCGGTGCCTTCGCCGGCGCGGGCGTCGCCCAGGCCGGCCTCCGCCTCATCGACGCCGCCCCCCTGCTCACGGCCGGCGCCGAGGCGGCGATGGTCACCGGCGGACTCGGCGGCGTGGCCTGCTCGGTGCGCCTGTACTCGGTCACCGGACGATCGTGGTGGCGGACCACGACCACCGCCGCCCGCTTCGCCGGGACCACCGTCGTCTGCGGCTCCGTGCCCACAGCGGCGGTGCTCGCCCTGGCCGATCCGTCCCGGGCACGGACGACCGTCCGCCTGCTCATCCCCCTCGCCCTCGCGGGCCTGGCCGCGTCGATCCTCGCGCCGCTGCTCCCGCTGCGCCGCGCCGGTCGCCGCCATCCGCTCGACCGCGAGCTGGCCGCCACCCGCCGCCTGCTCGGTCAGCAGCTCCAGCTCCGGTTCATCGGCCGCCTCGCCGCCGCGGCAGTCGGCCTCGGCCTCCTCGGCGCGGCGGCGGTAGCCCTCCCGTCGCTCGACCTCGGCGCACGCGGCGCGGGTGCGGCCCTGCTCGCCGCCTGGGCGGTCCTCACGGCCGGCGAGTACCTCGAGCGCCGCCTGTTCTTCCTCGCTTCGGTTGCGCCGCGCATGCCCGGGTCGCCCCGATGACCCGCCTGGCCGATCTCCTCGCCCGCCAGCCCGCGGGCTTCGGCATCGGGCAGGTCCCCGCCGACCGGGTGCCGACCGCCACGACGCGGCTGGTCTGCGGGTTCTGCTCGACCGGTTGCGGTCTCGACGTCCACCTCAAGGACGGCCGCGCCGTGGGCCTGACCCCGAGCGCGACGCACCCGGTCAACGGGGGCAGCGCCTGCCCCAAGGGGTGGGAGGCCCTCGCGCCTCTCGCGGCCCCGGATCGGGCGACATCGCCGCTGCTCCGCAACACCAAGGGCAAGCTCGTCCCGGTGAGCTGGAGCGAAGCGCTCGACGCGTTCGTCACCGGCTTCCGCACCAGCCAGGAGGCGCACGGCAGCGAGTCCGCCGCGTTCCTCTCCACGGGGCAGATCCCCACCGAGGAGATGGCACTGCTGGGCTCGCTGGCCAAGTTCGGGATGGGGATGCGCCACGGCGACGGCAACACCCGCCAGTGCATGGCCAGCGCGGTCGTCGCCTACAAGGAGTCCTTCGGCTTCGACGCCCCGCCCTACACCTACGCCGACTTCGAGCAGTCCGACGTGATCGTGCTCGTCGGGTCCAACCTGTGCGTCGCCCACCCGATCATGTGGGAGCGCATCACCCGCAACCCCAACGACCCCGAGATCATCGTCATCGATCCCCGGCGGACGGAGACGGCGTCCGCCGCCACCCAACACGTCGCCCTCCGGCCCAAGTCGGACCTCACCCTGCTGTACGGCCTGGCCCGCAACCTGATCGAACGGGGCGCCGTCGACGTCGACTTCGTCCACGAGCACACCACCGGCTTCACCGAGTTCGCCGACTTCGCCGCCGCCTTCACCCCCCAGCGGGTCGCAGCCGAGACCGGGGTGCCCGAGAGCCAGCTCGAGCGCCTCGCCGCCACCATCGCCGGCGGCCGGGCCGTCTCGTTCTGGTGGACCATGGGCGTCAACCAGAGCCATCAGGGAGTCCGCACCGCCCAGGCGATCATCGACGTCGCCCTGATGACGGGGAACATCGGACGGCCCGGGACCGGCGCCAACTCGATCACCGGCCAGTGCAACGCCATGGGCTCGCGCCTGTTCTCCAACACCACCTCGCTGCTCGGCGGCCACGACTTCGCCGACCCGGCCAACCGGGCCAAGGTCGCCGCCGTCCTCGGCATCGATGCCACGCTCATCCCCGACGGGCCGAGCCTCGCCTACGACCGCATCGTCGAGGGCATCAGCACCGGCCAGATCCGCAGCCTCTGGATCATCGCCACCAACGGTGCCCACTCGTGGATCAACCACTCGGACCTGAAGATGCTGCTCGGGCGACTCGACTTCCTGGTGGTCCAGGACATGTACGCCACCACCGAGACCGCGCAGCTGGCCGATCTCGTGCTGCCAGCCGCGGGATGGGGCGAGAAGGACGGCACGTTCATCAACTCCGAGCGCCGCCTGGGACTCATCCAGAAGGTGTCACCGGCGCCTGGTGAAGCGCTGGCGGACTTCTTCATCTTCAAGGCCATCGCCGACGCCTGGGGCTGCGGCGACCTCTTCGGACGCTGGACCGATCCCGAGGCCGTCTTCGAGATCCTCCAGGAGCTCTCGGCGGGCCGGCCCTGCGACATCACCGGCGTGCGGGGCTACGGCCACGTCGAGCGCGGCGGCGTCCAATGGCCCTACCCGACAGGTAGCGACGGTCCGGGTGCCCCCGCCGGTGCGAGCGATGTGGAGCGGCGGCTCTTCGCCGACGGCCGGTTCTTCACCCCCGACCAGCGCGCCCGGTTCGTGTTCGAGGCCCCCGTCCCCCCGGCCGAGCAGCCCGACCGCGCGCATCCGCTCACCCTCGTCACCGGGCGCGGGTCGGCGAGCCAGTGGCACACCGAGACGCGCACCGCGAAGTCGGCCACGCTCCGTGCCCTCGCCCCCGAGGGCCTCTGGGTGGACATCCACCCCGTCGACGCGGCGGCCCGCGGGATCGAGGCCGGCGACCAGGTCACGGTGGCCACCCGGCGCGGCTCGGTGGCCGCCCGCGCCCAGGTGACCACCAACGTGGGCGAGGGCAACATCTACCTCCCGATGCACCACCCGAAGGTCAACACGCTCACCTTCCCCGCGTTCGACCCCCACTCCCGCCAGCCCAGCTACAAGCACAGCGCGGCCGACGTCCGCCGGCCCCGCCCCGGCGACCCGGCCTGATCAGGAGCCGTACTGGTCGAGGACGAGGTGGGTGGCGACGTCGAGCTCGTCGGCCACCTTCTCCATGCCCGACCAGCCGTTGACCCAGCCGATGAGGGCAGAGAACCACACGTGGCCGAGGGTGCGGGTGGCATTGACCTTGAACGCCGGGTCGAAGTCGTCACCCAGCGCCATCGACATGATCCGGTTCATGCTGGCGGAGACGTCCTCCTGGCAGGCCGCCGCACCCCGGTCGGGCGAGAGCAGCGCGGTGACCACGGCCTCGGAGAGCTTGGGCTCCTTCTCCATGGCACGCGTCGCCCGGCGCAAGACGTCGGACACCCGATCCGTGATGGTGTCGCCCTTCGGTGGCCGCTGGCCCACCCGGCGCTCGAGGTCGTGGGTCCACTCGACCATCGCCGCCGCCAGCAGGTGGTCCTTGGAGGAGAAGTACCGGTAGATGGTGCCGAGCGCGACGCCGGCCGAGGTGGCGACGTCGCGCATCTGCACCGCGTCGTACCCCCCGCTGGCGCCCAGGTCGAGGGCGGCGCGGATGACCCGCTCGCGACGAGCGGCCTGGCTCTTGGTCAGCGTCGTCGTGTCGGCGTCCATGTGGACCGCCACCCTACGAGTTGGCCTTGCCCAGATCGCGGAACGGCGTGTCCCGGTCCGTGCGCGGCTCTCCGGGAAGACCGAGCACCCGCTCCGCCATGATGTTGCGCTGCACCTCGTTGGAGCCACCGGCGATTCGGATGGCGGGGGCGAACAAGAACCGGGCCTGCCACTCGGTGCCGGCGGGAGCGTCGTCGTCGAGCAACTGGCCCTCGGGCCCGAGCACCTCGAGCGAGGTGTTGCCCAGCCGCCGCAGGTACTCCGCCGCGAAGAGCTTCATGACCGAGGTCTCGGGGCCGGGCGGCACGCCCTTGGAGAGGGCGGTCTGGAGGCGGTAGCCGTGGAACCGCTGGATCTGCTGGCGGATCCAGCAGTCGACGAGCGACTGGCGGAGGACCGGGTCGTCGGACACCCCTCGCTTGCGGGCCAGCTCGATGAGCGCCATGGTGTCGCTGCTCTTGTTGGCTCCGGCGATGAGCCCCCGCTCGTTGGACAGGGTGGTGATGGCGCAGCCCCACCCGCCGTTGATGTCGCCCAGCACGTTCTCGACGGGGATGCGGACCTCGTCCATGAACACCTCGGAGAAGTGCTCGGACCCGGTCATCTGCTTGAGGGGGCGGATGTCGAAGCCCGGGGCGGTCATGTCGACGAGGAAGTACGTGATGCCCTTGTGCTTGGGCACGTCGGGGTCGGTCCGGGCGAGCAGGATGCCCCAGTCGCTGTCGGCGGCGCCCGAGGTCCACACCTTCTGGCCGGTGACCACGAACTCGTCGCCGTCGCGGATGGCGCGAGTCGAGATGTTGGCCAGGTCCGAGCCGGCGTCGGGCTCGCTGAAGAGCTGGCACCAGACCTCGTCGCCGCGCAGCATCGGGAGCAGGTACCGCTTCTTCTGCTCGTCGGTCCCGTGGCGCAGGATCGTGGGCCCGGCCATGCCGATGCCGACCGCGTAGTTGTTGACGGTCACGCCGAACTGGCTCGCCTCCTGGCCCCAGATGGTGTTCTGCATGGCGGTGCCGCCACGCCCACCAAACTCGGTGGGCCAGGTGATGCCGGCCCAGCCGTGGTCGACCAGAAGCTCCTGCCACTTCTTCACGCGGCGGTGGAACTCCTCCTCGCTCATGGTCTTCTCGAGGAAGCCGGTCGAGAAGTCGTCGGGTCCTCCCTTGGCCGGGGCGTGAGCCACCAGCCAGTCCCGGACCTCGGTCCGGAAGGCGGCCTCATCTGGCGTGTCGTCGAAATCCACGGAGCCAAGACTAGAACACGTTCTCGTTCCGAAGCCTTCGTCACGTGCCGGCGACGAGTGGCAGAATGCCCGGGAATCAAACGTGGGAGCTGGGAATGGAACGTCTGACCGGGCTGGATGCGGCCTTCTTGTACCTCGAGAACCCCACGAACCACATGCACGTGGCCATGACGATGGTCCTCGACCCGTCATCGGTTCCGGGCGGCTACACGTTCGAGAACCTCAAGGAGTTCATCCGGGGCCGGCTGCACCTCGTCCCGCCGTTCACCCGCCGGCTGTGCGAGGTGCCGCTCAACCTCGCGCACCCGCTGTGGGTCGAGGACCCCGACTTCGACATCGACTTCCACATCCGCCGCATCGGCTGCCCCGCTCCCGGCGGCCGCCGCGAGCTGGGCGAGATGGCCGGCCAGATCGCCAGCACCCCGCTCGACCGCACCCGGCCCCTCTGGGAGCTGTGGGTCATCGAGGGTCTCAAGCAGGACCGCATCGGCGTCGTCACCAAGGTCCACCACGCCGCGATCGACGGCAGCTCCGGCGCGGAGCTGATGGTCCACCTGTTCGATCTCGAGCCCGAGCCGGCCGAGCCGCCCCCACCCGACGAGCACGAGCCCGAGCACATCCCCAACGACTTCGAGCTGCTCGGCCACGCCGCGGCGTCGCGGGTCCGCAAGCTCATCGCCCTGCCGAAGCTGCTGGGCGACACCGTCGCGTCCGTCAACCGCGTGGCCCAGGGCCGGCGCGATCCGAGCAAGGCCGTCGGCGCCGCTCCGCTCACCGCCCCCCGCACGTCGTGGAACGGGAGCCTGTCCCCCATGCGCTCGGTCGGCTTCGCCCGCGTCACGCTCGACGATGTGAAGGGGCTCAAGGACGCATTCGGCTGCACCGTGAACGACGTCGTGCTGGGCCTGTGCGCCGGCACCCTGCGCTCGTACATGCTCGCCAACGAAGACGTGCCCGACACGCCGCTCGTGGCCGCCTGCCCGGTGTCGGTCCGAGCCGGCGAGGACACCGTCCCGGGGAACAAGGTCTCGGCCATGTTCGCCACGCTCGACACCCAGCTCGAGGACCCCACCGAGCGCATCCGCGCCATCCAGGCCTGCACGGTCGGGGCCAAGGAGGAGCACCGGGCGGTCGGCGCCGACATGCTCCAGAACTGGGCCGAGTACGCCGCACCGAACACGTTCAACCTGGCGTCGCGGCTCTACTCCAGCTGGGGGTTGGCCGACAGCCACCGCCCGATCCACAACGTGATCATCTCCAATGTGCCCGGCCCCGGCTTCCCGCTGTACTACGCCGGCGCCGAGATGATCGCGGCCTACCCGATGGGCCCGGTCATGGAGGGCGTGGGGCTCAACATCACGGTGATGAGCTACCGCGGCTCGGTCGACTTCGGGTTCATGGTGGACCGTGAGCTCGTCGCCGACGTGTGGGACATGGCCGACCGGGTCAAGCCCGCCCTCGAGGAGCTCCAAGCGGCCGCCAGCTTGCTGGACACCTCGCCGGCTGCCGCGAAGCTGGCCGCACCCATCGCCAACGGCGCCGCGGCCGACGTGCCGCCGGCGAACCCAGCACCCATGCGATCCGATCTGACCTGACGCTCCGTCAGGAAAACGAGAACGCGTTCTCATTCGAGTGGTAGAACCTCACCTATGGGGTTCAACATCGCTGATCTGTTCGAGCGCGCCGTCGACGCCGTTCCCGACC
>CAZCVS010000159.1:0-7208 GCA_964501845.1 uncultured Iamiaceae bacterium | reverse complement strand
GCGACGAGGCCGAGATCAGCGACCGGATCCGGTCGTGCTACCGGGAGTGGAAGACGCAGCGCATCGCCGACAACGCCGCCCACTACGTGCTGGTCGCGTTCAACCGCGGGGTGGCCGAGGCCGCCGAGGCCGAGCGCGGGTCGCGGTGGGTGGTCGACGACGGCGGCACGCCGTGCCCTGACTGCGACGACAACGCCCTCGCGGGATCCGTGCCCAAGGGCGAAGCGTTCCCCACGGGTGACCTGCACCCGCCGGCGCACCCCGGCTGCCGGTGCCTGGCCGTCCCGGTCTGATCTCGGCCGCCAGACCGGTGAGGTCTCACCGGAGGCGAGGCCAGATCGGAGAGGACGGCCGGTAGGCTCGCCGCCCATGCCCCCCGAGCAGGACCTTCCCGAGCCACCGCCGCGCGAGCGCCCGGTATCGGCGCGGGCGGGGCGCCGGTCGGTCTTCGCCGGGCGGGGGCGCATCTTCCTGGGCGCCTTCCTCGCGATCGCGTTCGTCGTGCTGGTCTCGCTGCGGGGGATCGCGGGCTTCTACACGGACTACCTGTGGTTCGACTCGCTGCAGCTCGCGTCGGTGTGGCGGCGCGTGCTCACCACCAAGGCGACGCTCTCGATCATCGGCGGCGTGGTGTTCTTCGTCCTCTGCTGGGGCAACCTCCTGATCGCCGAGCGCCTCGCTCCCGTGTTCCGGCCGTCGTCGGGCGACGACGACATGATCGAGCGCTACCACGAGATGGTCGGTCGGCGGGCGTGGATGGTCCGCCTCGGTGTGGCCCTGTTCATGGCCCTCGTCATCGGCGTGAGCCTGGGGGCGTCGTGGAACGACTGGATCCTGTTCACGAACCGGGTCGACTTCGGCCAGACCGATGCCACGTTCAACACCGACATCGGCTTCTACGTCTTCCAACTGCCGTTCCTGCTGGCCGCGGCGAGCTGGCTGTTCTCGTCGCTCGTGGTCGTGTTCATCATCACGGTCCTGGCCCACGTCGTGAACGGCGGCATCCGGTTCCACACCCAGCTCGACCGGGTCACCCCGCAGGTCAAGGCCCACCTCTCGGTGCTGATGGGGGTCCTCGCCCTCGTGCAGGTGGGGCGGTACTGGCTCAGCCGCTACGAGCTGACGTTCTCCACCCGGGGCGCGGTCGACGGCGCCACCTACACCGATGTCAACGTCGAGTTGCGCTCGATCTACCTGCTGATGCTGATCGCGCTCTTCGCGTTCGGGCTGTTCATCGCCAACATCTGGCGGCGGGGCTGGGTCCTGCCCGGCATGGCGGTCGGGCTGTGGGTGCTGGTGGCCGTTCTCGCCGGCGGTGTGGTCCCCGCCTTCGTCCAGCGGTTCCGGGTCGAGCCCACCGAATCCTCGATGGAGCGGCTGTACATCACCAACAACATCGCGGCCACACAGACCGCCTACGGTCTCGGCAACGTGGAGATCCAGCCCTACGACTGGACCGCCGAGGAGCTCTCGGCGTCGACGCTGGCGGCCAACTCGGGCACGCTCGACAACGTCCGGCTCTGGGACCCCAACAGCATGCAGGACCGCTACCGGGTGGATCAGGAGATCCGCCCCTTCTACGCGATCAACGACGTCGACGTCGATCGCTACACCATCGACGGCAAGACCACCCAGGTGATGATCGCGGCGCGCGACCTCGCCCCCGATGGCATCAAGCAGGCCTCGTGGGAGGCCACCCACCTCACCTACACCCACGGGTACGGGGTGGTCGCGGCCACCGCCAACGACCAGACCGCTGACGGCTCGCCGGTGCTCCTCGCCAAGGACATCCCGGTGAAGTCGGACGGGGCGCTCGACATCGACCAGCCCGAGATCTACTTCGGCGAGAACAAGTCGGGCTACGTGATCGTCAACACCGACCGCTCGGAGATCGACTACCAGGAGGAAGACGGCACCACGGCCACCACCTCCTACGAGGGCCGAGACGGCGTCGAGATCGGTTCCGGGGTCACGGGCTTCGTGCGCAAGGCGGCCTTCTCGCTGCGGTTCGGCGACATCAACCCGATGGTGTCGGGGAACATCCGGCCGGACTCCAAGGTGCTGCTCGAGCGCGATGTCACCGCCCGGGTCCAGGCCGTCGCTCCGTTCCTGGCCTACGACCACGATCCCTACGTCGTGGTGCTCGACGGCCGGGTGAAGTACGTGGTCGACGGGTACACGACCACCCGCAACTACCCGAACGCCCAGCGTGCGGACACGGGCGGGCTCAATCCGTCGTCCGGTCTCTACGGCCGTTCCTTCAACTACGCCCGCAACTCGGTGAAGGCCGTGGTCGACGCCTACGACGGCACCGTCGAGCTGTACATCGTCGACGCCAAGGACCCGCTGATCAAGGCCTACAACAAGGCCTTCCCCGAGCTGTTCCGCCCCGGCAGCGAGGTCGACGACGAGCTGCGCGAGCACTTCCGCTATCCCGAGGACCTCTTCACGGTCCAGACCCAGATGTGGGCGAAGTACCACGTCAACGAGGCGGACGACTTCTACAACGGCAACGACGAGTGGAGCGTCCCGAGGGACTCCGGCGCCCGGGAGAAGTCTGGTGACACCAACACGCCGGTCGGTCCCGACGGCCAGGAGCTCACGCCCAACGACAAGTACCCGTCGCAGTACGTGCTGATGCAGCTGCCCGGCGAGGAGGAGCCGTCGTTCGTGCTCCAGCGGCCGTACGTGACCTCGACCGACGACACCGATAGCGGCGGCGGCGAGAACCAGCTCCGAGCGCTCATGGTGGTGAGCAGCGATCCTGCCGATTACGGGACGCTGCGGACCTACACGTTGCCCGTGAGCGAACTGCCCGATGGGCCCAACCTGGCGGCCGCGGACATCTTGGCCAACGCCGAGGTGGCGGCGAAGGTGAAGGACCAGTGCACCGACAAGCGGGTCTGCACGTTCGCCGCGCCGTCGATCCTGCCGGTCGGCAACTCGTTGCTGTACGTCCAGACCTTCCTGTCGGCGGCGGACGACAAGAACGCCGCCAAGATCGAGTACGTGATCGTCAACTACCGCCGCCCCGGCGATCAGTCCGACGTCGCCCTGTCCACCACCCTCTACGGGGCGCTCGAGCAGCTGTTCGGCGACAAGGTCCCCACCAGCGTCCAGGGCGGTGACAAGGCATCGGTGCCACCAGGCGGCGACGACCCCGAGGCTCCAGAGGAGCCCGACCCGAGCGGCACGATCGGCGAGCGCGAAGGAGGGCTCATCGACCGGCTCGTGAAGGCGTTCGACGACGCCGATGCCGCGGCTCGCAACGGTGACCAGGTCGGCTACGCCGAGAAGATCGCCGAGGCCGCCAACCTGGCCGAGCGGCTCCAGAAGCTGCGCGAGCAGGCCGAGGACGAGCCGATCGAAGACGGCGCCACCCCCACGACGACGGCTGCGCCCAAGGCGGTGGCCCCGACCGAGCCGGCGACGACGACCACCACCTCCGCCGGTACGTAGCCCCAGTTCAGCGCCAGGCTCGGCGCGGATCAGCCCCCGATCGAGGCGTCGTCAGGTTGCAGTCGGAAGGGGCCGGTCGGTAGGGTCATCTCCACGCCGCGGGGTGGAGCAGTCTGGTAGCTCGTCGGGCTCATAACCCGAAGGTCGCAGGTTCAAATCCTGCCCCCGCCACCATCGAACATGCAGGTCAGGCCCCACTTCTCGGAGTGGGGCCTTCTGCTGTCCGAAGCACGAACCCGGATTTCTACCGTGCTTCTACCGTTGAAGTCGGCGAATTCCCAGGTCAGGGCGTGATCGTCGGGCCAACAACCCGAAGATCACGAGCGGACGTCGCAGAAGGCGGGAGCAGGTGGATGTGGGGTTTGGTCGTCCGTGGCACAACGACTCGCGGCATCGAGAGTCTGCGAGCGGCGGTTAGCCCGGGCTACGTCGGTCTCGCCTACTCCGAAAGCTCAGGACTGCCATCGCTCGTGCTGCGTGGGCCTGGCGAGCCGGTCTGGGCGAAGCAGGGGGAGTGCACGTGCGAGTTGCTCAGCGGAGCCCGGAACGAATCACCGAGGAATCGTCATGGCCGGGTCATACCTTCTTGAGGAACTCTGCTTTGAGGAGGATGCCTCGCCCATCGGCCTTGCCGTCGACTTGGTGATCACCGGCAACGAGTCGGATGTTGGTGATCTTGGTGCCGACCTTGAGGGTGGTCGACGAGCCTTTGAGCTTGAGGTCCTTGATGAGCGACACGGCGTCGCCGTTCTGGAGCAGGTTGCCGTTGGCGTCGCGGACCTCGCCGACATCGTCTGGGCCGCTGTGCTCGGCCTGCCATTCGTGGCCGCAGGTCACGCATTCGTGACTGCCGTCGACGCCGTTCAAGATGTCGGGCATGGTGCAGATGGGGCAGTTCATGTCGGTGTTGTCTCCACGGGATCTCGGTACGGTGCCGCCCGTTCGAAGGCGGTGTGATGGGCGTTGACGGGTGGCTCGGGTGGTCAGTCGAGGCGTTCGATGATGGTGACGTTGGCTTGGCCGCCGCCTTCGCACATGGTCTGGAGGCCGTAGCGTCCGCCGGTCTGTTCGAGGTGGTTGAGCAGGGTGGTCATGAGGCGGGCGCCGGAGGCACCGAGGGGGTGGCCCAAGGCGATGGCGCCGCCTCGCGGGTTGACCTTGCTCATGTCGGCGTGGAGCTCGCGGTCCCAGGCGAGCACGACGGAGGCGAAGGCTTCGTTGATCTCGATGGCGTCGAGGTCGTCCATCTTCACGCCCGTGCGTTCGAGGGCGTTGCGGGTGGCGGCGATTGGTGCGCTGAGCATCATGATCGGGTCATCGCCGAGGACGCTGAGGTGGTGGATCCGGGCTCGAGGGATGAGGTTGTGGTCTCGGAGGGCTTGTTCGCTGGCGATGAGCAGCGAGGCGGAGGCGTCGCTGATCTGGCTGGCGACGGCGGCGGTGATCCGGCCGGTCGGCCGGAGGGTTGGGAGGCTGCGCATCTTGTCGAGGTCGGGGGTGCGTGGTGTCTCGTCGTGGTCGAGCCCGTTGAGTGGTGCGATCTCGTCCTTGAAGCTGCCGTCGGCGGTGGCTGCGAGGGCACGGGTGTGTGATTCGATGGCGAAGGCTTCCATCTGGTCGCGGGTGATGTTCCACTTCTCGGCGATCATGTCGGCACCGGTGAACTGGCTGACGCGGTGGGTGCCGTAGCGGGCGGCCCAGCCGGGTGAGCTGGTGAAGGGGTCGTCGAAACCGAGCGGGCCGGCGAGGGTCATGGCCGAACCGATGGGGATCTGCGACATCTGCTGCACGCCACCGGCGACGACGAGGTGGTTGACGCCGGCCATGACGGATTGGGCAGCGAAGTGAATGGCTTGTTGTGCGGATCCGCACTGGCGGTCGATGGTGGTGCCGGGCACGTGGTCGGGCATGCCGGCGACGAGCCAGCAGGTGCGGGCGATGTCGCCTGCTTGGCCCCCCACGGAGTCGACATTGCCGAACATGACGTCGTCGACGGCGCCGGGGTCGATGCCGGTTCGTTCGATGAGGGCCTTGATGGTGTGGGCGCCGAGATCGGCGGGGTGGACCGTGGCGAGCGTCCCGCCTCGCATCCCCGTCGGGGTACGGACGGCATCGACGATGTAGGCCTCGGCCATGGGGTTCTCCTACGTGTGGGCGGGCGAGATGAGCGCTGGGATCAGGTCATGTCCCGGTGCGGCCGGCGTGCCGTCGCCGGCCCGTCGGGGGAGTGCCGGACCTGGGTCCTGATAGATTTCGCAACTGTTCCGGTGATCATCTGCTCGGCAGGTGTGCCAGCGGGCGCTCGCTGCGTCTGCATCGACGAGGAGTGGCGAGTGAACCGGCCGATCTACCAAGTGAAGGCAGATTTCTTCAAGACCCTCGGCCACCCGGCGCGCATCCGCGTCTTGGAGCTGCTGCGCGACGGGGAGCGGTCGGTAGGTTCGCTGATCCCCGATGTGGGGATCGAGGCATCGCACCTGTCCCAGCAGCTTGCCGTGCTGCGGCGGGCGAACCTGGTGCACACCCGCAAGGAAGGCTCGACCGTGCTCTACTCGGTCCCCGATCCCCGGATCTTCGAGCTGCTGGAGCTGACGAAGACGATCCTCACCAGTTCGCTCACCGAGACCCGGGACCTGCTTGCCGAGCTCGAGACGCTCGATTTCGCCGACCGCCCACCGGCGAAGGGCCGCTCGAAGCGCTCCTGACCGGCACCCGCGCGCTTGGTCGAAAGGCGCCGGACGGGCTCGCGTCACTTCGATCAGCCTGCGTGATCGTGTTCGATCGGCACCCCGGGGAGCAGCCCCCACAGGTCGCGCAGCTCCTCGAAGCGCCGGTCAGGTAGCCGCTCGAGCGTCGTAGCGACCTGCGGCCGGGCACCGGCTGCGGTCGCCGTGTCGATGAGCTCCGCACGCGACACGGGTCCGCCAGAGAACACCCCGCCCACGGCCTCGGCGATCTCGGTCCTCGTTGCTTCGGGCATGTTCGCTTGGTGTCCTCTCGGTGGTACCGTCGACACTATTACCAGTTGATCAAATTGTCATATGGACAACTCGTGGTGTCCTTGGCGCCGGCTTCCTCGGGGGAGCCGAGCGAGCCTGGGGTGCTGCGAGCGAACAGGAGGCCCCGATGGCTGCAAGCACGACGAACCCGGAACTGCTGGCGTGGGTGGAGGAGTGGGCGAGCGTCTTCCAGCCCGACGCCGTGCGGTGGTGCGATGGGTCGGCGGAGGAGTACGACGAGCTGTGCCAGGGATTGGTCGAGGCGGGCACGTTCGAGCGTCTCGATGACGCGAAGCGCCCGAACAGCTACCTGGCACTTTCGGATCCGAGCGACGTGGCCCGGGTCGAGGACCGGACGTTCATCTGCTCAGCTGCGGAGATCGATGCGGGGCCGACGAACAACTGGCGTGACCCCGACAAGATGCGCAAGGTCATGCGGGACCTCTACAACGGGTCGATGCGGGGCCGCACCATGTACGTGGTGCCGTTCTCGATGGGGCCGCTCGGTTCGCCGATCGCCCACATCGGGGTGCAGCTGACCGATTCGGCATATGTGGTGGCGTCCATGCGGATCATGACCCGCATGGGCCAAGGGGCGCTCGACGTGCTGGGCGACGGCGACTGGGTGCGCTGCGTGCACTCGGTCGGCTACCCGCTTCGGACCTGGACCCGCACGGAGCGCCCCGATGTGGCGTGGCCGTGCGACGAAGCCAACAAGTACATCACCCACTTCCCCGAGACCCGCGAGAT
>CAZCVS010000158.1:0-7212 GCA_964501845.1 uncultured Iamiaceae bacterium | reverse complement strand
GGCTGTCGAGCTGCTTCTGGAGCGGGGTCTTGTCCGCCTCGGTCTGGTTCAGCAGGGTGGCGATGCTGCCGATCTCGGTGTCCATCCCCGTACCGGTGACGATCATCTCGCCGCGGCCTCGGGTGACCGACGTGTTCATGAAGGCGAGGCAGATCCGGTCGCCGAGCCCGACGTCGGCGCCGTCGATCGACGCGGCGTCCTTCAGGACCGGGGCGCTCTCACCGGTCAGCGCGGCCTCCTCGATCTCGAGCGTCGCCGCCACGACCACCCGGCCATCGGCGGGGACCCGGTTGCCGGCCTCGAACAGCACGATGTCGCCGGGCACGAGCTCGGCGGCGTCGATCTCCACGGCCACGCCGTCGCGACGGACACGAGCGATGTCCTTGAGCATCTTGGAGAGCGCCGCGAGGCTGGCTTCGGCCTTGGCCTCCTGGCGCAAGCCGAGCACCGCGTTGAAGACGGTCAGGCCGATGAGGACGACCGTCGTGCCCACCTCGCCGGTGACCACCTGGTTCACGATCGCCGCGCCCACCAAGATGATCTGCATCAGGTCCTGGTACTGGCGCAAGAAGGCCTGAAGGCCTGACTCGACCTCCTTCGCGGCCAGGACGTTCGGGCCGTGCTCGCGGCGGCGGCGCTCGACCTCCTGGGCGGAGAGGCCTCGGGCGACGTCGACGTCGAGCGCCGCTGCCACCTCCTCAGGTGACAGCTGGTACCAGGGGCGAGCCACCGCGGCCACCGTGTCCACCGGAGCCGTCACCCGTCAGGCCCCGCTGGTCTTCGTCATCGATGACCAGGGCACCAGGCCCGTTTCCAGCTCCGCAACGACCATCTGTTCGAGCCCTCCTCGACACGCCGAACCCACTCGGCGGCGGCGCAACGCGAGCCGCGGCCGCAATGTACACGTCCGCGTACTTCACGCGCGTGGACGCCAGCTGGTCCTCACGGGTGAGGCGCACGGCGAGCGACCGACGCACCGCACCTGACAGGATCGGTGGCGATGCCGAGCGCCGTCGATCTCGCCCCGAGCGCCCTCCAGCCGAGCGAGACCTCGTGACGGGCGCCATCGCGTGGGGCGCGCTCGCGGCGTCCTCCCTCGTCCTCGGCGCGATCCTCGCGCTGCGGAGGTCGTGGCCCGACCAGCTCGTGGGGCTCGTCCTGGCGTTCGGCGCGGGCGCACTCGTCAGCGCCGTCAGCTTCGAGCTCTTCGAGAACGGCATCGAGCTCGGGGGCGGCTTGCCCGTCGGTCTCGGCCTCGGCACCGGCGCGCTGACCTACTTCGCACTCGATCGCATCTTGGAACCGGCCCAACCCGGCGGCGATGCTCACCCCGATGAGGGCTCTGCCGGCACCGGGCTCGCCCTCGGTGCCTTTCTCGACGGGATCCCCGAACAACTGGTGCTGGGCATCGGGCTCGCGGGAGGCGCAGGTGTCAGCGTCAGCCTGCTCGTCGCCATCTTCGTCTCGAACCTGCCCGAGTCGATCGGCTCGGCCAGCGAGATGCGCGCCGCCGGAGTGCCGGCACGACGAATCCTCCTGCTCTGGTCCGCCATCGCCGCCACGTGTGCGCTCGCGACCGTTGGCGGGTACGCGCTCGCCGACGCCGTCTCGGACACGTTCAAAGCCGCCGTCGACGGGTTCGCGGCCGGTGCCCTCTTGGTCATGCTCGTCGATTCGATGATCCCCGAGGCGAGGAGCAAGGCCGGCCGAGTCGCCGGCCTCGTGACGGTCCTCGGCTTCGCCGTCTCCGCCGGCCTCTCCTCGCTCAGCTGACCGAAGCCCGCACCCACCACACCCGCCGGAGACCCGATGCTCAGCGGTCAGCCAGGGGCGGTCGTCGTGGCCGGCGTGGTCGTGGTCGAGGAGTCGGGGGTGGTGGAGGGAGTCGTGGTGGTCGTGGGCTGCTTCGCGTCGTCGACGGTGCGGGCGATGGCGTCGAGCGTGGCCGGATCGACCACACCGGTCGGTTCCAGTCCGAGGTCGCCTTGGAGCTTGGCCACCGCTTCGGTGAGGGCCGCGCTCGGCTTGCCGTCCACCGGGCCGTCCCAGTAGCCGAGCGCCTTCAGACCACCCTGGATCCCAGCGGTCCTTGCCGAGATGCCGGCCGCCGCGGAGCCGGCCTTCTGGGTCACGGCCGCGTCGAGCGCCCGTTCCGTGGCCGGGTCGACCAGACCCGTGACCGGAAGCTGCGCGGCCTTCTGGAGCGCCTCCACAGCGGTGACGGTCGCGGGGCCGTACGTACCGTCGATCGGACCGTCGTAGTAGCCGGCCGCGGTCAACGCCTGCTGCAGGGCCGTGGTGTAGGCGACCACCGCGTCGACCGCTTCAGCCTGGGCCTCATCGCTCAGGCAGCCGGCGTCCGCGAACAGGCGAAGCCACGCCACCTCCACCGCGAACGCCGCCGAGCTCAGCCGCACGCCGGCCTCCACCACCGGGGTGTCGGCGTCGATCTCCTTCGCCGTCGACCTCAGGGCCGTCTCTGCCGAGGTGACGCGGGCCACCGTCTCGGCGGGGACCAGCGGCACCGTCGTCGTGGACGACGCGGCGACGGTGGTGGTGCTCTGGCCCTTCTCGGCGGCCTGCGCGTTGGTGAGGTCCGCTTCGGCCGCTTCCAACGCGGCTTGCGCATCGATCACCGCGGCCTGGTCCTCCACCGCCTGGTCCGCCGAGGAGCCCGACGCCTTCCGATCCGATGCGAGATCGTCGGCCGCCGTCTGCACCTCGCCGACGGTCACCCGATCAGCCTGGAGGAGCTGTCCGTAGCGGTCGACCACCGTGATCAGCTCCTCGGCGTCGGCGCAGAACGCCTCGCTGGACGCCGCAAGGTCTCCCTGTGCCTCGTCGAGGGCGGCGCTCGCCAGGTCCACCGCAGCTTGCGCCTGCTCGACCGGCGTCCGAGCCGAGCTCCCGTCGCCGCTGCCGCCACACCCGGTCATCACCGCCGAACAGGCGATCACGCCCACAGCCAACGACGGAACCAGACGACGCTTCATGCAACGCTCCCCAGGTACGGCGGGTCGCCACCAGCAGCGCCCGCAGATCTCGGGGCCGCAATGTACACGGATGGTCACATCCGTTGCCGGGACCCCGGCCGCTGGTCACCGGGGAGGAGCGACAGCACGATCGCATCGAACCGACCGCCATCGTGCTCGCCGTAGGACCGCAACACCCCCTCATGGCGAAAGCCGGTGCGCTCCGACAGCCGCAGGCCACCGGCGTTGTCCGCGGCGACGAAGACCTCGAGGCGGGCCAGGCCGAGCGGACCGAGCGCCCAGTCGCACAGCAGGCCGAACGCCTCGACCGCCACGCCCCGGCCGCGGGCCCCGGGGCTCACCACGCATCCGACCTCTCCCACCCGGTGCTCGCCGAACACCACCATCACCTCACCGAGGTAGCCGTCCGTCGTCCGGTCCGCGATCACCAGGTGGAGCAGCACGCCGTCGGAGCGCCCGTCCTCGTAGGAGGAGGCCACCCCCGCACCATCGTCGGCGGGCATCGGGGGCACCCATCGGGCCGACGCCGGGTCCGGATCTGCCGCGACGGCGACGGCGTCGTCGAAGTCCTCGGGCCGGAACGGTCGCAGCGCAACGGCGGGACCGACGAGGGGCGGATCGGGGTACGGGACCTCGGAGTCGATGCCGAAGCCTACGGCCGGCGGACGCGGTAGGTTCCGCTCGACGGGCAGATCCCTGCTGTCACCTGCCGAAGCCGAGGAGTCCCGAGATGATGCGTCGCAGAAGGCCGCTCCGCCGAGCAGCCGTGGTCGGAGGAGTGGCGGCTGCCGCTCACCATGCCGGAAAGAAGTCCGCCGAGGCCCAGGCTTCGGAGCAGGCTCAGAACCAGCAGATCGCCGACCTCCAGCAACAGCAGTACGCCCAGCCCCAGTACGCGCCACCGCCCCCCGCCCCTGCCGGCGGTGGCGACATCGTGGCCGAGCTCACCAGCCTCAAGGGCCTCCTCGACGCCGGGGTCCTCACCCAAGAGGAGTTCGATGCGCAGAAGCAGAAGGTGCTGAACGGCCAATGAGCGACGCGAACGGGGCCATCGGGCCCGTCCAGATGATGGTGCTCGGCTTCGTCGAGCCCGACTTCCACGGAGCCATCGTCGCCGAGCTCGAGCGGCTCCGCGACCTCGACCTCATCCGCGTCGTCGACGCGCTCGTCGTCGACAAGGACGCCGAGGGTGACATCACCGCCGTGCAGATCAGCGACCTCTCCCCCGAGGAGGCGTCCGAGATGGGCGCCATCGCCGGCGCCCTCATCGGGTTCGGCTACGGCGACGAGGAGGCGGTCATCGCCGGGGCCGAAGCCGGCGCCGCCGAAGGGGCCGACGGCCACCTCATCCCCGACGACGAGGTCTGGTACGTCGCCGACACCATCCCGAACGGGACCACCGCCGCCATCTTGCTCATCGAGCACCTCTGGGCCATCCCGCTGCGCGACGCGATCGCCGGCGCAGGCGGCTTCGCCCTCGCCGACGAGTGGATCCACGCCAGCGACCTCTTGGCCGCCGGCGCCATCGCCTCGCTGGAGTAGCCAGCCCGGCAACGGGACCACGCTGGCGGTGCTCCGCCGCGGACGGTCAGGCCAGCTTCATGAACATCTTCTCGACCGCTTCCAAGGGGTAGCCGGCCGCCTCCGATTCCTGGGGGTTCGCCAGGCAGTAGGTCAAGCCAGCGGCGACGAGCTTGAAACCGGTCTGCTCGAGCGCCTTCGTGGCCGCGCTGATCTGGGTGACGACGTCCTTGCACTCACGGCCGGCATCGAGCATCCGCTCGATGCCGGCGAGCTGACCGCTCACCCGGTGGAGCCGCTTGCGGACGTCTTCGATGACCTCGTCGGGCAGTTCCACGTCGCGCACGCTCCTCGATCAGCACCGCCCGCACGGGCAGCGTCGGCTGCGCAGCCACCATACCCCCGGGGGTAGGAAACGGAACGCCAGTGATACCCTGGGGGGTATGTGCAGCCGCGTGGAGTGCCCGACCTGTCAACGCCCGACCTACGCCGGATGTGGCCGGCACGTCGAGCAGGTGCTCGGCGACGTCCCTGCCGACGAGCGGTGCCGGTGTGCCGCCCGCATCGAGGCCCGACCACCGAAGCGGTCCTGGCTGAGCGCTCGCCGAGCCGGCAGACGATGACCGTCATCGAGGTCTTCGCTGACGTCGCATGTCCGTTCACCCACGTCGGCCTGCGGCGCTTCGTCGAGCACCGCACCAGGCTCCGACGCCCGGATGTGGTCCTCGCCGTCCGGGCCTGGCCGCTCGAGGTCGTCAACGGGCAGCCCCTCGACTCCCACGTGACCGCGGGCAGGATCGCCGACATCCGCGAGCAGGTCGCACCCGACCTGTTCAGCGGGTTCGCCGAGTCGGCGTTTCCTGCGACGTCGCTCCCCGCCCTGGCGCTGACCTCGGCGGCCTACGCCCGGGATCCCCAGACCGGCGAGCGGGTCAGCCTCGAGCTCCGAGACCTCCTCTTCGAGCAAGGCCGTGACATCGCCGACCCGGTCGTCCTCGCCGAGGTCGCGGCCGAGCACGGGGTCGAGGTGGGCGACGCCGATGTTCGCCGGGTGCACGACGATCACGCCGAGGGCGCCGCCCGCGGAGTCATCGGCTCGCCGCACTTCTTCACGCCGTCCGGCGACTTCTTCTGCCCGGCACTCGACGTGCACCACGACGCGTCCGGCCGCCTCGCCGTGGCGCCTGATCCGGCCAGGTTCGACCGGTTCCTGTCGTCCTGCTTCGACGAACAGGCCGAGCGCGAGCAGCCGTAGCCCGTCGGGACCTCGGACGCTGATCACGAGCGCACGCCCGAACTGGCGGCTCCACGGTCCGACACCGCGGTGCCGCAGGTTGGGCTACTCCGGCAACCCGTTCCGGTCGCACGCCCTCATCAACGAGCGGTCGCCGTTCACGATGGCGCACTTCGACCGGTGGCTCCAGCTGTTCGGCGACACCGTCGAGCTCGGCTGGACAGGGCCCAACGCCGACCACGCCATGGCACTGGCCCGCAACGTAGCCAGGGTCCACTCGACCCAGCTCGTCGGCCGCACCCTCGCGGACGTCTCACCCTGACCACCCCAGCCGGCGAGCGCTCACCATCGCCGGCCGATCCCGGCCCGCGACGTCACCGTCACGAGCCGGGGCCGGTCGTGCTCGTCAGGGGGTGACCATGTTGAAGGTGGGCTCGAAGGTGTCCGTGACCGATGCCAGCGTGTCGAGCACGCCGAGATCGCCCTCGGTCGCCAGACCCAGCCGCTCGATGAGGCCGCGGGCCTCGGTCGGCTGGAGCAGCACCCCGGCCAGCGCCGCCTTCGGGCCGGTGACGGTGAGCTGGGCGCCGTCGACGTGGCCCTTGCGGGCGTTGAGGACGCCGTTGCGGACCCACATCGTCCACTCCTCGCCGTGCTCGGCGAACGTGAAGTTGATCCGGAAGTCCACCGCGCTGGCCTGCTCGCCGATGATGTGGACACCGACGAAGTCGAAGAGCAGGTCGATCGGCATGGCGAGGATCGTGTCCTGGGAGTCGGTGTTGAACCGGCCCAGGCTGACCGGTCCCTCGCGCAGCTCCTTGGCTGCGGTCACGAAGATGGCCCGGTACTGCGGGACCTCCTGCTGGTACCCGAGCTGCTCGTAGGCGTCGGCCTGGAGCTCCTTCGCCTCGGTGTCGGCGGGGTCGGCGAACACGAGGTGGTGCAGGACCTGGATCGCCCAGCGGTAGTCGCCCGTGCCGATCGCGTCTCGGCCCTCGGCCAGGATCTTGTCACGGCCGATCAGCTCGACGTGGCGCTTGGCGTTGTCGTCGGGCAGCAGCGGCAGGATCGTGGCCGGGTCGCCGTCCCAGAAGCCGAGCTCCTTGTGGAACACGGCGCGGACGTTGTGGTGAAGGCCGCCGTGGTAGTAGCGGTTGAACCACTTCTTGCCGATGGCGTCGGGCAGCTCCACGATCTCGGCGGCCTCGAGCGGGGTCAGCCCCTGGTTGGCGAGGCGCAGCGACTGGTCGTGGATGTACTTGTACATGTCCCGCTGGGACTCGAGGAAGGCGACGACCTTCTCGTTGCCCCACACCGGCCACGTGTGCGGTCCCCAGTGCACCTCGGCGTCGTCGCCCCACCGCACGACGGTCTCGTCGAGGTAGCGGGCGAAGTTCCGGGCGTCTCGGGTGCGGGCGCCGCGGATGGTCTGGATGTTGTGCATCGAGTGGTTGGCGTTCTCGG
>CAZCVS010000157.1:0-7227 GCA_964501845.1 uncultured Iamiaceae bacterium | reverse complement strand
GCCACCTCAGCTTCTTCGAGATGCTGGGCAACTTCAGCTTCGGCGACTACTTCAAGGCCGACGCCATCGCCTGGGCGTGGGAGTTCTCCACCCAGACCCTCGACCTCGATCCCGAGCGCATCTGGGTCACGTGTCACGTCGATGACGACGAGGCGGTCGAGCTGTGGGTCGACCACGTCGGGTTCCCGATCGAGCGGATCCAGCGGCTCGACAAGGACAACTTCTGGGAGATGGGCGACACCGGTCCCTGCGGACCGTCGTCGGAGCTCTTCTGGGACTTCGGGGCCGAGTGGGGGCCTGGGGGCGGGCCGGCCAACCCCGCGGCCGAGGAGCGCTACGTCGAGTTCTGGAACCTGGTGTTCCAGCAGTACTTCCGTGGCGCCGACGGGGCCCTCAAGCCGCTCGAGACCAAGAACATCGACACGGGGGCGGGCCTGGAGCGCATCCTCGGCGTCACCATCGGCACCCCCGACGTGTTCGCCACCGACGAGCTCCGTGCGCTGGTGGCCGCCGCTGAGTCCGCCACCGGCGTCGTGCTCGGCGCCAACCCCGAATCGGATGTGGCGCTCAAGCTGCTGGCGGACCACGCCCGCACGATGACCTTCTTGGTCAACGACGGCGTCATCCCCTCCAACGAGGACCGCGGGTACGTCCTGCGCCGCATCATCCGCCGGGCCATCCGCTTCGCCTACCTGCTCGGGGTGGACAAGCCCATCACGCCGCTGATGGCCGAGCGCACCATCGAGCTCATGTCCGACGCCTACCCGGGCCTCACCGCCAACGCCGACACGGTGCTGGGCATCTTGGGCCGCGAGGAGGACCAGTTCCGGCGCACGCTGCGCAGTGGCCTGGGCATCCTCGACGGTGCCCTGGCGTCGGTGCCCGACGGCGGTGAGCTCCCCGGCACCGTCGCGTTCCAGCTCCACGACACCTACGGCTTCCCGCTCGAGGTCACCACCGAGATCGCCGAGGGCCGCGGCTTCGCGGTCGATCGGCCCGGCTTCGACGCGGCGATGGCCGACCAGCGCGAGCGCGCCCGCAAGGGCGGCAAGAAGAGCGGCCTGGCCGTGGGCGACGAGGTCGATGCCTTCGGTGCCGTGCTCGACCAGCACGGCACGACCGAGTTCGTGGGCCGCGAGATCTTCGAGGTCGAGGCCACCGCGCTCGCCGTGGTGCCCGGCGCCGACGGCGCCGTGAGCGTCTTCGTCGACCGCACCCCGTTCTACGCCGAATCCGGCGGCCAGGTGGGCGACACGGGCACGATCACCGGGCCTCGCGGCGCCGGCGAGGTCGTCGACACGCTCCAGGCCCTGCCCGGTCTGCACCGCCACGTCGTGCGCCTGACCGACGGGACCATCGAGCCGGGCGACGTCGTCGTCGCCGCCATCGACGTGGAGCGGCGCGACGCCATCCGCCGCAACCACACCGGCACCCACCTCCTGCACTGGGCCCTGCGCACGGTCCTGGGGGACCACGTCAAGCAGCAGGGCTCGATGGTCGCGCCCGACCGTCTCCGCTTCGACTTCAGCCACTACGAGCCGGTCACCGCCGAGCAGATCCAGGAGATCGAGGACCTCGTCAACCGCGACATCCTCGCCAACGACCCCGTCCGCCACTTCGAGACCACCAAGGCCGAGGCGGCCGAGCTGGGGGCCATCGCGTTCTTCGGTGAGAAGTACGGCGAGATCGTCCGCGTGCTCGAAGCCGGGCCGCACTCCACGGAGCTCTGCGGCGGCACCCACGTGCGCCGAACCGGCGACATCGGGCCCATCAAGATCGTGTCCGAGACGTCGATCGGCTCCAACCTGCGCCGACTGGAGGCAGTGACGGGCACGGGCCCGATCGACCGCCTCCGCAAGGAGGAAGCCGAGCTGGCCGCGGTGGCGGAGCGCATCGGTGTGCCCCAGGCCGAGCTGCTCGACGGGATCGACAAGCGCCTCGCCGAGCTCCGTGATCTGCGGGCCGAGGTGAAGTCGCTGCGATCCAAGCTGGCGTCGGGCGGAGCCGCGGACCTCGCGGCCGCGGCGGTCGACGGTGTCGTCGTCGCCCGGGTCGACGGACTGGCGCGCGACGACATCCGCAGCCTCGGCGTCGCCGTCCGCGACCAGGCGGGGATCCGGGCCGTCGTGCTCATCGGTGCACCCGACGGTGGTGGTGTGGCCCTCGTGTCGGCGGCGACCAAGGACGGCGGCCTCGATGCCGGCGCCCTGATCGCCGACGCGGCGCGGACCGTCGGCGGTGGTGGCGGCAAGAACCCGGAGCTGGCCGTGGCGGGCGGCAAGGACCCGTCGCGCATCGACGAAGCCCTCGACCAGGCCCGCGCCGCCGCCGGCATCGCCTAGGCGGCCCATGCGCGTGCTGGCCCTGGACCTCGGTAGCAAGCGGATCGGCCTGGCCGTGTCCGACGACGCCCAGCGCGTGGCCACGCCCATCGGCACCCTGGACCGCCACGGCGACCGCCCCCGGCTGCACCGGGAGATCGCCGAACTGGTGGCGGAGTGGGAGGCCGGCGTGCTCCTGCTGGGGCTGCCGATCGCGCTCGACGGGAGCCTCGGACCGGCCGCCACCGCGGTGCTCGCGGAGCGCGACGAGCTGGCCGAGGTGGTACCGGTACCCGTCGTCGTGCACGATGAGCGGATGACGACGCGCATCGCCGATCGATCGCTGCGTGAGCGCGGCGATCTCGGCGCCAAGGCTCGCAAGCAGGTCATCGACCAGATGGCGGCCACGGTGATCCTCCAGGACTGGCTGGATCACGGGCCCCACGACGAGGCGGCTGAGGAGGCTGCTCGCTCGTGACCACCAACGAAGCCGGTCAACCGGGCCGCGCCGGGCCCGACGCGCTCATCGACTCCGACATCTGGTCCGAGGATCCTGCTCCGACGGGCCCCCGCCGCCCGCCGCGGCGGGACCGGAGCGAGTCGCCTCCGTCCGCCCCGCCCCGCCGCCCGCGCCGCGCCGCGGAGGACGACGAGTACTTCGACCTGCCCCGCGAGAGCCGCATCCCGCGCTGGCTGGTGGCCCTCATCGTGGTCGTGGTGGTCGTGGTCGGCATCGTCGGCGCGTCGATGTGGTGGTACCGCAACCAGGTCGATCCGCCGGGGGGCCCGGGCGCGCAGGTCGAGGTCCAGATCCCGGAGGGGTCGACGACCAGCGACGTGGGCTCGATCCTCGACGACGAGGGCGTCATCTCCAGCGCCACCATCTTCAACTTCTACGTCGGTGGCAAGGACCTCACCTCCGTGCAGGCCGGGTCGTACACGTTCCGGGCCAACTCGAGCTTCGACGAGGCCATCGAGGTGCTGAACGCCGGACCCACGAAGCCGTTCGCCGAGGCCACCACGAAGGTCAGCATCCCCGAGGGCCTCACGGTCTCGGAGGTCGTGGACCGCATCCACGAGAAGGTGCCGAGGCTGACGGTCGAGGAGCTCAACGCCGCCCTCGACCAGGGTGAGGTCCCCACGGCCCTCAAGCCCGACGGGGTGACCTCCTACGAGGGACTGCTGTTCCCGGCCACCTACGAGGTCGGCGAGGACGAGACCGCGGTCGAGGTCCTGACCAGGATGGCCCAGGAGATGGAGACCCGCGTGGCCGCGATGGGCCTCGACGAAGCCGCCGCGGCCATCTCGCAGCAGTGGGGGATCGACGTCTCGGCCTACGACCTCCTCACCACCGCCTCACTCGTCCAAGAGGAGGCTGGCAGCCCCGAAGAGGCCCCGAAGATCGCCACGGTCATCTACAACCGCCTGCGCGAGGGCATGCCCCTGGGCATCGACGCCACCTCGCGGTACCTGGCCGGCCTCGAAGGCGGCGAGCCGGACTACGAGAGCGACTCACCCTTCAACACCCGGACACAGCCCGGTCTCCCGCCGACGCCCATCGCCGCCTCGGGCGAGTACGCGCTGGACGCCGCGCTCCATCCCGCGGACGGTCCGTGGCTCTACTACGTGCTGACCGATCCTGGGGTGCACACGTTCACGGTCTCATACCAGGACTTCCTTGCCGGTAAGAAGATCTGCATCCAGAAGGACCTGGGCTGTGGACCATGAGGCCGGAGCCGGCGCGCTGCGCGGCTCCACCCGCCTCGCCGCTGTCATCGGATCGCCGGTCCGCCACTCGCGTTCGCCGGTGCTGGTCAACGCGGCCTTCGCAGCGGGGAACCTGGACTGGGCCTTCGTCGCCCTCGAGGTAGCACCGGGCGACGGTGCTGCCGCGGTCGACGCCATGCGCGTCCTCGGTCTGGGCGGGCTGTCGGTGACCATGCCCCACAAGCAGGACGTGATCGGTGCTCTCGACCGTCTCAGCCCCGACGCGGCGGCCCTGGACGCGGTGAACTGCATCGCCTGGGAGGGCGGCGAGCTCGTCGGCCACAACACCGACGGCGGCGGTCTGCTCGACGCGCTCGCTACGGACCAGGACCTCGGTCCCGCCGGGCTCTGCTGCGCGGTGCTGGGCGCCGGCGGCGCGGCCCGGTCGGTCGTGCGGTCGCTGGCCGCGGGCGGGGCCGCCGAGGTCGTGGTCGTCAACCGCACCCCGGAGCGGGCCGAGGCGGCGGCCGCCTTGGCCGGCGACGTGGGCCGCACGGGCGACGTGACCGAGGTCCGTGACGCCGACCTCATCATCAACGCCACCTCGGTCGGCATGGGGGCAGCGGATGACGACGAGACGTCGACCGTGGTCGGCGCTCACCTCCTGAGGCCGGGTCAGACCGTCGTCGATCTCGTGTACCAACCGCTGGAGACCCCGCTGCTGCGCTTGGCGGCCGCGGCCGGCGCCCGCCCGGTCGACGGCATCGGGATGCTCGTGCACCAGGCGGCCCGGGCGGTCGCGCTCTGGACCGGCGAGGTCGCCCAGGTGGAGGCCATGAAGGCCGCGGCACGGACCTAGACATCCCACGGGCGGCAAACCTTCAGTTTCGGAGGGGGATGCCGATGGAACCTGGACCATCGCGTCGTCGACCATCCCTCAGGAGGATGCCGTGGCCCTACAGGGTGACCTCAAGTCTTTTGCTCTGCCCGATGTGCTGCGACTCCTCGCTGGCGCGGCCAAGTCCGGTCAGCTCCAGGTGGCGGGCGTCGCCGGGTCTGGGGAGCTGCTGTTGCGCGAGGGCGCTATCGCGTCGGCGTCGACCTCCGTCTCGCCCCGTTCCGTCGATCCCTCCGACGTGGTGTACGAGCTCCTCCGCCTCGAGGACGGCTCGTTCTCCTTCGAGGAGGGCGAGGTGGCCGACCTGGGCCAGGAAGTAGACGTGGATGCCACGATCGCCGCCGCCGAGGCGCTGGTCGAGGAGTGGACCGAGATCGAAGCCGTCGTTCCCAGCATGGACGCGTGGGTGTCGCTCGCTCCGGAGCTGGAGGCCGACGAGGTGACCGTGACCGCGGAGCGGTGGCGGGCCCTGGCCGCGGTGGGCGGGGGCGGCAACGTCCACGATCTGGCCGCCGCGCTCGAGCTGAGCGATCTGGCCGCCTCGCGCGAGGTGGTGGAGCTCGTGGGTGCCGGTCTCGCGGTCGTCCGGGCCACGCACGGCTACCAGCCCCCACGGGTGGAGCTCGATGACTTCGAGGGCTTGGATGACGTCGACGACTCGCTGGGGGATCCCATCACGGACCTGCACGAGCTGGGCGCCGAGGACCGACCCGTGGTCATGGAGGATCGGGAGGACGCGCTGCTCCCCGAGCCGCTTCCGGGTGAGGGCGTCGCCTACGAGGGCGAGACCATCACGGGTGTCGTCGACGGCCGGACGTTCGATCCGGTCGACGGCGCGGACCCGGGCTCCGAGCCCCCGCTCGTCGAGGGCAGCAACGAGCACTTCGAGCAGTTCGAGTCGCTCGCCTCGTTCGAGCAGGCCGCCGCCATGAGCGATCGGATCGGCGAACCCGGCACGATCGAGGGCTTCGGTGATGCCGACCCTTTCTCCCCGGCGGACCCCCACGGGTTCGGCGCCGGGACCTCGGCTGACGACGCCCCGGCTGGCGCGGAGCCGGCCGAGGTGGCGGAGATGGCCACCGCCGCTCCGGTGGATGGGCCCGTGGACGTCGAGCGCGACTCGCTGCTCAAGTTCCTGTCGTCCGTCAAGCCCTGATCCGGGTCCGCGGGTCTCGTCGGCCATGCCCGTCGCGGTGCTGACCGGCCGGTAGCGTCCGGCCCATGTCGACTGGCCTGCTCCTCGTCCTCCTCGCCGTGTTCGGCCTGGCGGTCGGCTCGTTCCTCAACGTCGCGATCGTCCGGATCCCCTCCGGCGAGTCGATCCTGAGCCCACCGTCGAAGTGCCCGCTGTGCGAGCAGGCGATCGCGCCCCGGGACAACATCCCGATCGTCTCCTGGCTCCTGCTCAAGGGGAAGTGCCGGAACTGCGGGGAGCCGATCCCGGCGGGGTACCCCCTCGTCGAGGCGACGAACGTGGTCCTGTGGGTGCTCGCCGGGCTCCGCTTCGGCGACACGATCTGGGTCATCGCCTACGCGCTGCTGTTCTCGGTGCTGTTGGTCCTCTCGGTCATCGACCTCGAGCTCTACATCCTCCCGAACCGCATCACCTACCCCTCCATCATCGTCTCCGCCGTCGCCATCCCGGTCCTGGCCTTCGCCGTTCTGGATGATCCCGCGGCGGCGATCCTCGGTGCGGCCATCGGCGCGATCGGGTTCGCCGGGTTCCTCCTGGTCCTCCTGCTCGCCTGGGAGCTGATCCTGCGCAAGGAGGGGATGGGCATGGGCGACGTGAAGCTCGCCGTCCTCCTCGGCATGTGGCTCGGCCTGATCAACCCGCTGCTGTGCCTGTTCGCGCTGATCGCCTCGAGCGTGATCGGCTTGATCGTCGGCATCGCCATCTTGGTGGTCCGCAAGGAGAGCCGGCCGTTCCCGTTCGGCCCGTGGCTGGCCTTGGGGACGATCCTGGTGATCTTGTTCTCCGGTCCGATCCTGCGGATCTACGACGTCGACGAGGACACTGCTCGGGCGCCGGTCGCGCCCGCAAGCGCTTCGTTCCCGGTGGTGGCAGGCCAGTAGGTTTGGCCGGGTGATCCGCTATCTGACCGCCGGAGAGTCCCACGGCAAGGCCCTCATCGTCGTCATCGAGGGCGTCCCGGCGGGCCTGGAGCTGTCGGTCGACGACATCGCGTCGGAGCTGAGCCGGAGGCGCCTGGGCTACGGGCGCGGGCCCCGGATGCGCTTCGAGCAGGACCAGGTCACGCTGGTCGGCGGCGTGCGCCACGGCCGCACGCTCGGCTCGCC
>CAZCVS010000156.1:0-7256 GCA_964501845.1 uncultured Iamiaceae bacterium | reverse complement strand
GCACCATCATCGTGATGAAGACGCCGAAGGTGAGCAGCACCGCTTGGACGACGATCCCGGGGTACTGCGCCTCGAAGATGGCGGAGATCGATCCGAGGAACAGGCCCTCGCCCACGGCGTAGATAGGCGCGGTGACCCGGGCCAGCTTCGGCTTGAAGATCGTGACGAGCGCCAGCACGAAGGTGCCGATGTAGGTGAGGAAGATCCACGGCGGCACCGAGCTGCTGAAGATCTTGTCGCCGTTGGGTTCGACGCCGGTCTGGGTGATGGTCACGGCGTTCCAGCCGAAGACACCCGCCACCATCAAGAGCAGCAGCAAGATGCCGGTCGCGGTCATGGTGCCGCTGATGCGCATCGTGTCGCTGCTGCCGGCGCGCGTGGGCGGCGGGGCGGTGGGTCCGACCGGGCCGTACTGGCCGGCTCCGGCCTGCGTGGCGCCCGTGGCTGTGCCCGCCTGCGTGCCGAACACGCCGGGCGGCAGTTCGTCGGCGGGGGAGCCCCAGCCGGGCTCGAACGCGCCCTGCGGCTGGTTGGCCGCAGTCTCCTGCTCGAAGATCTTGGGGTTCAGGGCCGGATTGGTCATGGCGCCAGTCTGCCCGATTCGGAGGCGGAACTTGGAGCGATACGCGAAGAACCGCCGGCCACGTGGCCGGCGGTCCTTCCGCGATCGCGCCGGCTATCAGACCACGCGGACGTTCTGGGCCTCTTCGCCCTTGCGGCCGGGGGCCACGTCGAACTCGACGTGCTGGCCCTCGTCCAGGGTCTTGTAGCCGGAGCCCTGGATGTTGGAGAAGTGGACGAACACATCGTCGCCATCTTCACGGGAGATGAAGCCGTAGCCCTTCTCGGAGTTGAAGAACTTCACGGTGCCTGTAGCCAAGGTATTTCTCTCTCTGTGCTGTGCGCGAACCCGTCCGAGCGACGTGTTCCGAAACAGGGTAGGTCAAGTTCTTCGCCGTTGGAAGGGGTTCTTGGTATTCCCCGGCCCTGTTCAGAGCCGTCGCACGGGTGCCCCGGTCCGGGGCACCCGTGGGGCTGCTTGGAGGTGGCGGCGGGAATCGAACCCGCGTTGACGGCTTTGCAGGCCGTTGCCTTAGCCACTCGGCCACGCCACCAGGCCGGGTCACCCTAGCGGAGCGCGACCGGCCTCCCCGAAGGGCGTTGCGGGCCCCGGGCGGCTCAGGCGGTGCAGGCCACGACCGCGTTGGAGTAGATCCGCAGGGCCTCGCTGGGGGCCTCCAGGTCGGAGGTGCGGTCGAGCGCGGCGATGGTCGGCTCATCGAGCACCCCCATGATGCAGCGGGCCTGCGAGCGCGAGAAGATGGCCTCGATCCGGGCCTCGACGCGCTCCTTGCGCAGCTCCGCGGGATCCTGCGGCTCCGACGCGCACGCGGCAGCCGACGCCACCAGCAAGACGCCCAGACCGAGCGCGGCGAGCGGACGCCTACGCATCGTCGATGCACGCCTCGGCGGCGTCCTGGTACTGCTGGCTGTCGGTGAGGGCGTTGAGGTCGGTGGCCTCGACCACCGTGTCGGCACCCACCTCGTCGACCACGCAACGGGCCTGCTGGTCGGTGAGGCCGAACTCGTGCAAGCGCTCGACGGCCTGCTTGGTGGGGCCGGTGGACTCGGGGTCCGAGGAGTCGCTCGTGCACGATGCGGCCACGGTGGCGAGGGAGACGGCGAACACCGACCAGGCGGCCAGACGGTGGGATCGGGCGGACACGGCACCTCCTCTCGGGGGGTCGTCGGGGTGCGGTCTGGGGACCCTCGCATCCTCGCGCAGCCCGTCTCCGAGCTGGCGCACCCCGTCTCCGAGCTGGCGCACCCCGTCCGCTCCGGCGGCTGGCCGCGGCCTCAAGTTGCGCTGGCTGGTCCGGTCGACTGAACTTGGAGGCCACGTGTTCCACCGTGTTGAAGGGGTTCAGGGCAGGCTCATGGCTATCGAAGTCGAGACCAAGGACTGCACCCAGCTGGGCGACGCCGAACTGGCGGAGATGGCTGACCTGTGCGCCGACGCACCCAGCCGCTTCGAGGTCGGGTTGCTCTCCAAGGCCGCCGAGGCCTGGGTGCTCGTCACCCTCGCCCGTGACGCCGGCAAGCTCAAGGGCTTCTCGTTCAGCACGCTCGAGCGCATCGGTGGCACCCCGAGCGTGATCGTCGGGCTCGCGTCGGTGAAGCGGACCTCCAAGCGCGACACCGTCCTGCGGGCCATCGTCCACGACCAGCTCCGGCGGGCTGTGCTGGCGTTCCCCGACGAGGACGTGCTGGTCGGCACCCGCTTCGCCACCGTCTCGGGCTACGAGGCGTTCAAGACCCTGGTCGACATCGTGCCGCGTCCCGACTACCTCGCCACCGGCGAGGAGCGGGCCTGGGGCCGCCGCTTGGCCAAGCGCTTCGGCATCAACGCCAGCCGCTACGACGAGCGGTCGTTCATCGTCCGCGGCGACAACAGCTACCCCGAGGTGCTCGACCATGAGTCCCTCAAGCCGGAGAAGCTCGACGCCGGGTTCGAAGCGTTCTTCGAGCAGGTCGACGAGGCCCGCGGCGATGCGCTCATCGCCTTCGGCTGGGCCACCGCCGACGACCTCCTCAAGCTGGCCTGACCCCAGGCTGCGGCATCGGCCGCGCCGGACCACCGCCCATGGAGCTCCACGACGTCGTCCGGGCCCGCAGGATGGTGCGCGCCTTCACCGGTGAACCCCTCGATCCCGAGGTGCTCGAGCGGCTCTGCGACCTGGCCCGCCGAGCGCCGTCCGCCGGCAACAGCCAGGGACTCGACCTCCTCATCCTCCAAGGGGCGGGCGAGGTGGGCGCGTACTGGGACGTGACCCTTCCCGAGCCCCGCCGCGGCGGGTTCCGGTGGCCGGGGCTCGTCGCGGCGCCGGCGCTGATCCTGGTGGTGACCGATCCCGGCGCCTACGTGGGGCGCTACGGCGAGGACGACAAAGCGGCCACCGGGTTGGGTGATGGGAGCGAGGCCTGGCCGATCCCGTACTGGTGGGTCGATGCCGGTGCCGCCGTGGAGCACCTGCTGCTGGGAGCGGTCGACGCCGGGCTGGGCGCGTGCTTGTTCGGCTTGTTCGACCACGAGGCGGCCGTGGCGGAGGCGTTCGGGGTACCCGCCGACCGCCGGATCGTGGCCGCGATCGCGCTGGGTCACCCGGCCCCGGACGAACCCGGGCGATCGGCCTCGCGGTCCCGACGACCCCTCGATGACGTCGTGCACCGGGGTCGCTGGTAGCGCTTCGGCTGCCGGATCGACCGAATCCGGGCACCGATCTCGGTGTGGGTTCTGTGCAGGCGGGTGGCACATCGCCACGCCCCGTGATCTTCCGTTCGGAGACCCGGGGTCGGCGCTCACGGCACAACGACCCCGGATCGAGCGCATCTGGCCTGGTCAGCGAGCTGGATCGGGAGTGGCGGCGCCGCTGTCCGATGGCGCTGCCGGCGATGTCAACCATCTGTTCAGGCGATGCTTCCTCACCGAAACATCGCATGTGACGATTCTCACGTGTCGATTGGGTTACGGAAACATGGATTGCGTGACACAATGACGTGCCCGGTGAGCGCAGCGGTGCTTCATGCCCCCGCTCACACCCGTCTCCGCAAAGGGAGCTTTCACATGTACAAGGCAATGACGCGCGCCAAGCGCGACGAACAACCTCCGAGTACCCCCGGCACGTCCGCTGGGCGTGCCCGCCTCTGGCCGCTCGCGGTCAGCGCCCTCGCCGTCGGCCTCCTGGCCGTGGTGGCGCAGGTCGCCGCGGCTGACCCCATCGTGGACTCCGTGGCAACGACCGCCCGGGTCGTTCCGGCACCCAAGGCACCCGAGCCCCGCCCGGCCAAGCCGGTGGCCCAGGCCCCCGAGACGACCGCGTTCGCCAGCCTCGGCGACATCACGCTCGTGTCGGCCGCAACGGCGTCGAGCGCGGCCGGTGCCATCGACGTGACGCCCCCGCCCCCACCCCCGCCTCCGCCCACCACCACGACCACCGCGCCGGCTCCGGCCCCCGCTCCCGCCCCGGCCCCGGCTCCCGAGCCCGCCACCGGTCGCTGTGGCGGCGATCTGCCCCCCTGCTCCGTGATGATGCGTGAGTCCGGCGGCAACATCCGCGCCAAGAACCCGTCGTCGTCCGCTTCGGGCAAGTGGCAGTTCATCGATTCCACCTGGGCCGGCTACGGCGGCTACGCCCGGGCCATGGATGCGCCCGAGCACGTGCAGGACGCCAAGGCCCGTGAGCTCTGGGCCGGCGGCGCCGGCTGCGGGCACTGGAGCGCCTGCTGACCTCGCCGTCAGACGCTGCCGCGAGTCGCACGCTCGTGTGATCCGCAGCTCCCGCTCGTCTCCTCCGGTCTCCGGCTCCCAGGTGGGGGCCGGAGACCGGTCGTTTTCCGGCTCGCTCCTTGCTGGCCCTGGGTTCCTCTGGTCGGTTCGACCCTTCGTCCTCCGGAAAGTTGACTGGATGGGTCAGGTATCTCTATTGTCCTCCATTCCCCTAGGAATACCCGGTTGGCAGCGTGTCGCCGGGAACGGAAGGACACACGATGAAGAGGTCTCGCACGCTCGCACTCTCCCTGGCCGTCGCCGGCTCGCTGGTGCTGGGCGCCTGCGGCAGCTCCGGAGACTCAGACAGCGGTTCGGGAGGTTCGGGCAGCACCACGCTCTCGATCGTCGGCTTCGCCGTCCCCGAGGCCGCCAACAAGGCGATCGCTGCGGAGTGGAACAAGACGCCCGAAGGCGAAGGGGTGAAGTTCAAGACGTCCTACGGGGCGTCGGGCGACCAGAGCCGTGCCGTCGAGTCCGGCCTGAAGGCCGACTACGTGCACTTCTCGGTTCCCAGCGATGTGACTCGCCTCGTCGACGCCGACCTCGTCGCCGAGGACTGGAACGCCGGCGACAACAAGGGCATCGTCTCCACCTCCGTCGTGGTGTTCGCCGTCCGCGAGGGCAACCCGCTCGGAATCGAGGACTGGGACGATCTCACCGCTGACGGCATCGAGATCGTGACCCCCAACCCGGCGTCGTCGGGTGCCGCCCGCTGGAACGCCCTGGCGGCGTGGGGCCAGGTCATCGAGAGCGGTGGCACCGAGGAGGAGGCGGAGCAGTACGTCACCGACCTCTACAACAACGCCGTGGCCCTGCCGAACAGCGGCCGTGATGCCACCACCGCCTTCGTCGGCGGCACCGGCAACGTGTTCCTCACCTACGAGAACGAAGCGATCCTCGCCCGTCAGAACGGCCAGGAGATCGACTACGTGATCCCGCCGACCACCCTGCTCATCGAGAACCCGGGCGCGGTCCTCATCGACGCCAACCCGAAGGCCGCTGACTGGCTCGACTTCGTGCTCTCCGAGGGCGGCCAGACCCAGTTCGCGCTCAAGGGCTTCCGCCCGCTCGAGGGCTCGGGCGTCGAGGTCGACGAGGTCGAAGGGGCTGAGGACCCGTCCAACCCGTTCCCGGAGATCGAGACCTTGTTGACGGTCGACGAGGCCTTCGGCAGCTGGTCGGACCTCTCGTCGAAGTTCTTCGACGAGGAGACCGGGATCGTCAGCCAGATCATCGCCCAGACCGGCAAGGGCGAGTGACGGCGGCGGTCGCCGCACCTGAACGCACCAAGCGAGCCTCCCGGTCGGTTGCGACCGGGAGGCTCACGCGTGGTGCGGGCATCGGGCTCGGCATCTCGATGATCTGGTTCAGCCTGCTGGTCCTGATCCCCCTGATCGCGATCGTGGTGACCGCGAGCGAGGGCGGATGGACCGGCTTCCGCAACGCGCTCACCAACGAGCAGACGGCGGCCGCAATCCGCCTGACCGTCGGTACTGCGTTCGCCGTGACCGCCCTCAACGTGGTCATGGGCACGACCATCGCCTGGGTGCTCGTGCGCGACCGGTTCCCGGGCCAGCGGTTCCTCGAGATCCTGATCGACATCCCGTTCGCACTGCCGACCATCGTCGCCGGCCTCGTGCTCCTGTCGCTGTACGGACCCGACAGCCCCGTGGGCGTCGACATCGCCAACAAGCGCTCCGCGGTGTTCGTGGCCTTCCTCTTCGTGACGCTCCCGTTCATCGTGCGGACCGTGCAGCCCGTCCTCGCCGAGCTCGAGCGCGACGTGGAGGAGGCGGCCATGTCCCTGGGGGCCAGCCGCTTCACCACGTTCCGCCGCATCACCCTGCCGTCGATCACCCCGGCGATCGCCGCCGGTGCCGCTCTGGCGTTCGCCCGAGCCGTCAGCGAGTACGGCTCGCTGGTGCTGCTGTCGGGCAACCTGCCCATGAAGACGGAGGTCACCTCGGTGCGGATCCTGAGCAGCATCGAGAACGACAACCTCGAAGGAGCGGCGGCGGTGGCCACCATCTTGCTCATCATCGCGCTGGTCGTGATCGTCGCCTTCGACCTGCTCCAGCGCCGGTTGGTTCGTCGTGGGTAGCGCGCCGGCCCGCACCGGGCGAGGCCCTCGCTCGACGGTGTTCCGCTGGACCCTGCGGATCATCGTGGTGACGTATTTGGTCCTGCTCGTCGCATGGCCCGTCTCGCTCGTCGCCACCAAGACCTTCGGAGACCTCGGCACGTTCGGCGAGCTGTTCTCGGACCCCGACACCCTCCACGCCCTGAAGCTGACGGTGATCGTCGCGGTCTCGGCCGTCGTCATCAACACCGTGTTCGGCGTGATCATCTCCCTGTTGCTCGTCCGCTACGAGTTCCGCGGCAAGCGGATCTTGAGCCCGCTCATCGACCTGCCCATGGCGGTCTCTCCCATCGTGGTGGGTCTCTCGCTCGTGCTCGTCTACGGCGGGCGCGACGGTTGGTTCGGCCCGTGGCTCGAATCCAACGGGTTCCAGGTGATCTTCGCCGTGCCCGGGATGATCATGGCCACCACGTTCGTGGCCCTGCCCCTCGTCGTGCGCGAGCTGGTCCCCGTGCTGGAGGAGGTCGGCGTCGAGCAGGAGCAGGCCGCGGCGTCGCTCGGCGCGGGGCCGGTCCAGACCTTCTGGCGCATCACCCTGCCGGCCATCAAGTGGGCGCTCATCTACGGCGTCGTCCTCAGCCTCGCCCGGTCGCTCGGCGAGTTCGGCGCCCTCAAGGTGGTGTCGGGCAACATCTTGGGCGAGACCCGCACCGCCACGCTCGTGGTGGAGGAGCGGTACCTCAACTTCGACCAGTCCGGCGCCTACGCCACCGCGTTCTTGCTGACCATGGTGTCGGTCGCGTGCATCGTGGTCGTCACCATCATCCGTCCCAAGGAGGACCGAGA
>CAZCVS010000155.1:0-7275 GCA_964501845.1 uncultured Iamiaceae bacterium | reverse complement strand
CCCTGCACCCGTCCGAAGGTGCCGCCGATCGAGCGGGCGAGCGCCTTAGCCAGCAGGGTCTTGCCCACGCCAGGAACATCCTCGAACAGGATGTGGCCCCCGGCGAGGAACGCGTCGACCGCGACCGCGATCGGCTCCGGGCTGCCCAACAGCACGGACGCCGCCTGGTGGATGAGGGTCTGGGGCACGCGGCTGCGCCCGTCGCCCGTCGGAGGCTCCCCGATCACCGCATCACCTGTCGTCAACCCGCCCACCCCTCGGTCCGCCTGCGTGGCGAGAGTGTGGCACAGGGTGAACGCCGCCCGGCCGGCGCGCCCACCGCATCAGGCCGGCACCGACTCGTCGCGCGCCGCCTTCACCATGGTGACCAACCCGCGTCGGCGCTCGAGCAGATCGGCCAACTGGCCCCGGCGGTTGACGCTGGTGCTGACCGCTCGCCAGGTCCGGTACAGCCGGATGATCTGTTCGGCCAGCCACACCGCGAGCAGGCCGAGGATCGGGCAGGCGACGAAGACCATCAGCGACGCGCCCCATCCGCCCCGGGAGCCGAACACCCACTCGATCTCGGGCGACAGCGGCCAGGTGAACAGGCTGAGGGCATCGGAGACCCAGGTGCTGCCCACGTCGAACACCGACAGGGCGAGCCACATCGTCGGGAAGGCGACGAAGCCGGCCAGCACCCGGTTGGTGCCCTTCGAGACCGGCGCCTTGGCGGCGAGCCCGGCGAGGACGACGAGCCCCGTCGGGATCAGGTTGACCGCCACGCCGACGAGGGCGAAGGGAGCGAGGAGCACGACGTAGAGCGCGGTGACGAGGAGTCGGACCACCAGATCCTTCACCTTGACCCGGGGCACGAGGTAGCGGTCGCCCACCCGAACGGCGCCGAGCAGCAGTTCGTACTCGGCCGCGGCCCGGGCGATGGGGTCCCGCTGCACGTGGGGCAGGTGGTCGAGGTCCTTGGCCAGCTGCTCGCGCCGGGCGAGCGAGACCTCGGCGAGCGGCGCCACACCGTGCGAGCGAAGGGCCACGTCGGCTGCCCGCCGCATCTCCACCGCGTCGAGCAGCGTCTCGAAGTCCGGTGCGATGGCGGCCAGTCCGGCGCGGATGTCCTCGGTCAGGGCCCCGACGGCGCCGTGATCGCCAGAGCCGACAGGCTCGCCGCCACCGTCGAGGTACGCCGGGCCCGCTGGGTCGATGGGGGTGCCGGCGCGGATCACGACCCGCGACCGCAAGGCCACCTTGTCCTCGAACGTGACGCCCACCGGCACGATGTGCATCCCGGGCACGCGGTCGTGGGCGGCGTCGAGCGCGAGCCGGGCCGCGCCCGTGCGCACGGGCGACAGGTGCTGGTTGTCGTGGGTGGTGCCCTCCGGGAAGATGGCGACGGTCATCCCCTGGTGGAACTCGTGCACGACCTCGTCGAAGGTCCGGGCGTTGTCACCGCCGCCGTCGGCGGCGCGGTGCACGGGGAGCACCCCCACGAGCCGCATGAGCAGGGGCACGCCGGGCGTCTTCCAGAGGGTGGCCTTGGCGATGAAGCGGGGCAGGCGGCCCAGCGCGCCGGCCAGCACGACCGGGTCGACGAAGCCGTTGAAGTGGTTGGCGACGATGAGGCGAGGCCCGCTGGGGAGATCGTCGAACCCGATGACCTCGACCGACCGGTAGAGGCCCCGGGTGATGACGCGGGCGATGAACGAGACGAAGCGGTCGATCGACGCGCGCATCAGGCGACCGCCCGGCGGGAGGCCCTCACCCGGCGGGGCACCCGTCGTTGGTCCAGTCCGAGAACGTCTGCGCATCGGCCGTGAGGTCGATGCTCCCAAGGTCGAGGTGGCCGAGGTCGCCGGCCTTCTCGTAGGCCGCGGCGACGCGCTCGACCGCAGCGGCGACGTCGTCGGGCATCGAAGGCGCGTGCTCCCGGAAGAACGCCACCGTGTCGGTGAGGTCGTCGGGGTCGAATCGCTCGGCGTACTCCCGCAGCAGGGCCTGGCAGTCGGGCGGGCTCGCCGGCGCGGTGGTCGACGTGTCCCCGGCGGTCGTGGTGGGAGCGCCGGCCTCGCTCGTGCTGGTCGTGGGGCCTGCGGTCGTGGTGGTCGACGCCGGCGCGGTGGGCGGAGGCGACGCGTCGCTGCCGGAGGACCCGCACGCCGCGAGCCCGAGGGCCAGCGCGGCCAGGGGGGCGGCCACGACGAGCGAGCGGATGGGGTGGGACATGGAGCAGGTCCTGGTGCGGTCGGCGGAGCGGCCTCAGGCTAGGACCCGCGGCCGTGCCAGGCTTCGCCCATGGACCACACCGACCGCCTGGGGCCTGAGTGGCTCCGGATCGACACCGCCGAGGTCGACTGGGTGGTCGACGGGTCGTTCCTCGCCTCGTCCTGGCAGTGCATCTGGGGAAAGGGCTGCCTCGGCATCCTCGACGAGCCGGCGGAGGCCCTGAACCAGGGGTGCTGCTCCGTCGGCGCCCACATCGACGGCGAGGACGAGGCTCGCACGACCGCCGCGCTCGCGGCCCTGCTGGACCCCGGTCAGTTCCAGTTCCACCGGGAGGCTGCGGAGGGCGGCGTCTTCCGCGACGAGACCGCCACCAACACGAGCGTCGTCGACGGCGCGTGCATCTTCCTCAACCGGCCGGGGTTCGCCGGCGGCGAGGGCTGTGCCCTCCACCTGGGCGCGGTCGCCGACGGCGAGTCGCCGATGGACTGGAAGCCGTCGGTCTGCTGGCAGCTGCCGATCCGGGTCGACTGGGAGCAGCTCGACGGCGGGCGCGAGCGGGCCACGGTCCGGCGATGGTCCCGCGCCGACTGGGGCGATGAAGGCGAGGACATGGCTTGGTGCTGCACGGAGGGCGAGCGGGCCTACGTGGGCGACCGGCCGGTCATCGACTCCCTCGCCGACGAGCTCGCCGGGGTCGTCGGCGACGAGGTCCTCGTGGAGCTGAGGAGCCGCCTCGCCGCGCCCTGAGAAGTCGGCCTCGCGCTGCGGTCCGTCCGATGTCCCGGTCACCTGGTGGTCGCCAGGTGACCGCGCGGTGCGGTCGGGGACTGGGGCAGGATGGTGCGGATCGGCGGGTCACCCCACCAAGAGACGGAGCACTCGTGAATCGCACCACCCATCGATCCCTCGTCGGCGCCCTGATGGTCTCTGTGGCGCTGCTCGTGTCGGCTTGCGGCGCATCCGGCGGAGCCGACGCCGACAAGGACGTCGCCACCACCGAGGCCACGACCACGCCGGAGGCGGACGACGAACAGGGCGGCGACGCCGAGGCTCAGGCCCGCGCCGAGTCCGTCGACCTCACCATCTCGGACTTCCCCGACGGGTGGGTGTCCTCGCCTGCCACCGAGGACGACGAGAACAGTCCGATGAAGGCCTGCGACCCGTCGTTCAGCGACGACGACGCCAAGCTGGCGAAGCACACCACCGATGACTTCAGGCTCGGCTCGCTCGACGACGCCGACGGCACGCACTTCTCGGCCGAGACCGTGGTCTTCGTCGACGCCGACACGGCAGATGCGGCCATCGAGGTGTTCAACGACGCTGACGTGGTGGCCTGCATCGACGAGGCGCTCAAGACGATGCTCGAGGAGGCCACCGGCCTGACGGTCGAGGGCATGCTCGAGGAGGACGACCTCGACGTCGGCACCGACAACTCGGCCGGTGTGAGCGCCACCTACGTCCTCACCGCGGAGGACAGCTCGACCGTCAACGCCACGGTGGCCGTGCTGACCATGAGCACCGGCGACCTCGGGACCATGGTGACGATCCTGTCCCTCGGCGACGGCCTCGACCCGTCTTCCCTCCAGGTTCCCATCGAGACCCTCGCCGAGCTCCAGGGCCAGGCCTGATCCGACCCCGCCCCCGACCCGAACACGGGTCGGGGGCGGGGTCAGGAATCGAACCCGAGCCCGAGGCGGTCGAGCGTGCGCAGCCAGAGGTTGCGACGACCCTGGTTCCGGTCGGCCGCGGCGAGGGACCAGCGGGTGGCGGTGATGCCGAGCCAGGCCGCCGGCTCTGGCGGGAACGGGATCGGCGTGGTGCGGACCATGGCCAGCCTCGTCCGCTCGGTCTCCTCGCCGGCGAGCAGGTCCAGCATCACGTCCGCGCCGAAGCGCGTGGCGCCGACGCCCAGACCGGTGAACCCCGCGGCGTAGGCGACCTGGCCGTCGAGCGCGGTGCCGAAGAAGGCGCAGAAGCGGGTGCACGTGTCGATGGGCCCGCCCCAGGCATGGGTGAACCGCAGCCCCTCGAGCTGCGGGAACGTGGCGAAGAAGTGCTCGGCGAGCAGCCGAGACGTCGCCGGTCGCTGGTCGTAGCGGTCGCGCACCTTCCCGCCGAGGTGGTAGATCGCGTCGTAGCCACCCCACAGGATCCGGTGGTCGGCGGTCTGGCGGTAGTAGTGGAACTGGTTGGCGCTGTCGCCGATGCCCTGGCGTTCGCTCCACCCGATGGCGTCGCGCTGCGACGAGGTGAGCGGCTCGGTCACCAGGACGTGGTCGTAGACGGGCACGGTGAGCAGGCGGGTGCGCTTGATCAGCGAGGGGAAGACGTTGGTGCCGAGCGCCACCTGGCGGGCGTCGATGGTGCCGCGCGCCGCGGTGAGGCGGACGCCGCCCCCGGGCCGGCGGTCGATGGCGGTGACGGGCGTGTGCTCGACGACCCGCACGCCGACGCGCTCGCACGCGTCGGCCAGGCCCCACGCCAAGCGCGCGGGGTCCACGAGAGCGGTGGTGCGGTCGAGGTGGGCCGCGAGGTAGGTGGGGGAGTGGACCTCGGCCTGGATGCGGTCACGGTCCCAGAACGACTCCTCGGGGTCGTCGGGGTCGGTGGGGTGCAGCCCCTCGACCTGGTAGGGCTCGGTGGCCACGGTCAGCTCGCCGGTCCGCTCGAAGTCGCACGCGATGCCGTAGCGGTCGACCGCGGCCTCGAGCTCGTCGAGGTTGCGCCGGCCGAGCGTGGCGAGGCGCGGGTACTCGTGGGGCCAGCGCTCCCGGCCGTTGGCCTCGCCGTGGGTGATGCTCGCCGCGCAGAACCCGCCGTTGCGTCCTGATGCCGCCCAGCCGATGCGGTCGCCCTCGATCAGCACCACGTCGCGCTGCGGATCCCGCTCCTTGGCCAGCAGCGCCGTCCACAGCCCGCTGTAGCCGCCGCCCACCACGGCGAGGTCGCACGAGGTCGCGCCGCCCAGCGGCGGCCGCGCTGCCGGGCGGTCGGGCTGGTCGAGCCAGAAGGAGCCGGGTGTGACATCGGCGAGGGAACGGTCGATGGGCGCAGCCACCATGGCGCCAGCCTGCCTCATCCGTGGAAGGCTTCGGTCCCGAACGCTGTTGCAGCCCGTGTATAGGTCCGGCCTCGGCCGCGCCGCCTCCACCCCCGCCGACCCAAGGACCCCCTCGTGACCACGCTCCACGACTTCACCGCCACCTCGATCTCCGGCACCGAGACCGACCTCTCCCAGTACCAGGGCAAGGCCGTGCTGGTGGTCAACACCGCCTCCAAGTGCGGCTTCACCCCGCAGTACGAGGGCCTCGAGAAGCTGTACGAGGAGTACGCCGACAAGGGCCTCGTCATCCTCGGGTTCCCGTGCGACCAGTTCGGCCACCAGGAGCCCGGTGCCGAGGAGGAGATCGAGGAGTTCTGCCAGCTGAACTACGGCGTGACGTTCCCGATGTTCGCCAAGATCGACGTCAACGGCTCCGACGCCCACCCGCTCTACCAGTGGCTGCGCTCCCAGAAGGGCGGCGTCCTCGGCGACAAGGTCAAGTGGAACTTCACCAAGTTCCTGGTCGACCCCGACGGCAACGTGGTCGACCGCTACGCCTCGATCACCAAGCCCGAGAAGCTCGTCGGCGACATCGAGAAGGTCCTCCCCGAGCAGGCCTGACCGCAGGCGGCCCAGCTCGTTGGGTGTTGGGGTGTGGTTGACAGGGTAAGGCGACGTCGGTACGTTTTCCGACGTGCCTTCGGAAAACGTTGTGACCTCGGAACCGACCGATCGCCGGGCCCGCAAGCGCGAGGCGCGCCGGGACCACCTGCTCGATCTGGCGCTGGACCTGGTCGACGAGCACGGGGTCGACGGTCTGACCATGGCCGCGCTGGCCGAGGCGGGCGACTACGCCACGGCGTCGCTCTACACCTACTTCGCCTCCCGCAGCGCCCTGCTCGCCGCCCTCCAGGAACGGGCGCTCGTGGCGCTCGGCCGGGTCGCCGACGAGCGCGCCTCCCGCTGGGACGAGGCCCTTGCCGCCGATCCCGACGTCACTCCGGCGGTGGCGGCCCTCGCTCGTCTGTGCGCCTTCTCGGACCTGTTCCTCGCCGCGCCCGTCGAGCACCGCCGGGAGTTCCGGCTCCAGCAGCAACTGCTCGTCACCCCCGGCGTCGAGGAGGCGGCGGACGCCGGAACCGTCGTGCCCGTCGCCATGCACGTCCTCGGCGTGCCGCAGCGGCTGCTGGCCGAGGCGGTCGAGGCCGGTGCGCTGCGTCCCGGTGGTCCGGTCGCCGATCCGCTCGGCGGTGCGGTCGACGCCTCGTTCGCCCGGACCCTCGCGTGGGTCGTCGCCCTCAACGGCGCCCTGCTGACCGATGGACTGGTGACCGGTCTGCCCACCACCGGCGCCATGCTCGGCACCCAGCTCACCGACTCGCTGCTCGCAGGCTGGGGTGCCGACCCCGCCGACCTCGTTGCCGCCCGCACCCGATCCTCCCGCTGGGGGTCCACCAGCGTCGCCACCGCCAGGAGCTCCCGATGATCACCACCGCGCTCGCCCTCGTCGGTGCCTTCGCCGCCGGCTTCGCCCTCTGGGTCCTCTTCGAGTACCTGCTCCACCGCTTCGCCATGCACCACCTCAAGGGCAAGGGCATCATGAGCCGGGAGCACCTCGACCACCACGTCGCCGCGGGATGGACCTTCTCCTCCACCCACCTTCTGAGCTGGGCGGGCATGCTCCTCGTCGGCTTCCTCGTGTGGATGCCGCTCGGGTGGGTCACCGTGAGCCTGCCGTTCGGCCTCGCCGTGGCCGTCGGCTGGACGGTCGGCTACTTCTTCTACGAGTACGAGCACGCGCAGGCCCACCTCCGGGCGCCGCGCAACACCTACGAGCGGTGGCTGCGCAAGCACCACTTCCACCACCACTTCGGCCACCCGATGTCCAACCACGGTGTCACCCTCCCCATCTGGGACCAGGTGTTCGGCACGCTCGAGGCCCCCGAGCAGATCCGAGTGCCCCGGCGCATGGCCCAGCCGTGGATGCTCGATGCCGGCGGCGAGATGAAGCCGGAGTT
>CAZCVS010000154.1:0-7303 GCA_964501845.1 uncultured Iamiaceae bacterium | reverse complement strand
TCGGCGAGGAGCATGGCGCCGTAGGGACCGGGGCCGATGCCCGCGATCTCCACGATCTTGATGCCGGCGAGGGGTCCCATGTCAGTCTCCTGGTTCAGACGGCGCGGTTGATGAGCGCCGACACGGCGTCGGCACAACGGGTCCAGTGGACCTGGGGCATGTCGTGCGCCATGTCGTCGATGGCGAGGAAGTCGGCGCCGGCGATGAGCTCCGCCGTGCGCTGGCCGCCGCTGAAGCCGACGAGGCGGTCCTGGCGACCGTGGATGACGAGCGCCGGCAGGTCCAGCCGCGCCAGGCCCTCGGCGCGCGACCCGGAGGCGAGGATGGCGAGGAGCTGGTGGCCCACTCCCTCGGGGTTGAAGCCCTGCTCGTAGGACAGCTCCATGACCGCTCGGGTGCGCGCCTCGTCGAAGTGCTCGGAGGCGATGGCGCGCTGGATCGCCATGCCGGACTCGATGATCCCCTCGCGGTCGGTCGGCCGCGGGGCGAGCAGCACGCCGGCCAGCTCGGGCGACGCCTCCCCGTAGCCGGGCTCGCCGGTGGTGGACATGATCGACGTCAAGGTGAGGACCCGCGACGGGTGCTCGATGGCGATGGTCTGGGCGATCATCCCGCCCATCGACGCTCCCATGAGGTGCGCCGAGGCGATGCCGAGGTGGTCGAGCAGGCCGACCGCGTCGGCGGCCATCTCCGAGAGGAGGTAGGGCACCTTGGAGGTGTCGCCGCCGCTCAGCACCTCCATGACGGCGGCGCCGACGTCGAGCCCGGGAGCGTCGATCCAGGTGGACTGGCCGACGTCGCGGTTGTCGAAGCGCACGACGTGCAGGCCGCGGGCGACGAGCAGGGCACAGACGCCGTCATCCCACATGACCCGTTGGGCGCCGAGCCCCATGATCAGCAGGATCGTGGGGTCCGCCGGGTCCCCGAACGTCTCGTAGGCGATGTCGATTCCGTTGGAGGGGGCGGTAGGCACGGCGGTCATGGTGCCACACTTGACCGCTCGGTCAAGACATCCCCGACGAGTCGTCCGTCACCCGCGGAGCCACACCGCGGTGGCCGCGTCGAGACGCCGGGCGCGGTCTCCCGGCACGGCCTCGCCGAGGGCCTCGTCGACCGCCACGACCGTCGCGTCGAGCCCGTCCGCGACGATGGCATCAGCGATGCCGAACCCCACGAGGTCGTGGGAGGTGAGGCGCAGCAGGGGGGCCACCTCGGGGGCCTTCGCCGCATCCCGTTCGAGGATGGCCGCCGCCCCCTCGGGACCGATCACGGAGAAGATGGCACCCTCCTGGATCAACAACCGGTCGGCCGCGGAGAGGGCCTGGGCGCCACCGCTCCCGCCCTCGCCGACGCACACCGAGACCGTGGGGACCGGCGTCGTCGCCATCGCCGCGTGCGTCCGGGCGATGGCGCGGGCGATGCCGGCGTTCTCGGCTTCAGGCGACAGCGCTGCGCCCGGGGTGTCGACGAAGGTCACGACGGGGATGGCCAGCCGCCCGGCGAGCGCGATGCCGCGGCAGGCCAGGTCGTAGCCCGCCGGCTGCGGCTGGCCGTCGCCTGCGTAGCGGTCCATGGCGATGGCCACCGCCCGGCGGCCGCACACCGTCGCCAGCGCGACCCGCATCGACGGGTCGGTCCCCTCCCCCAGCTCGGTCCAGCTGGTGGTGGCGGCCGCCGCGACCTGGATGCCCGACGGGCGGCCCAGGCGCCGCGATGTGAGAACCGCGGCCCACGCCGGACCGGTGCCGGCTGCCGGCGGATCAGCCTGGCGGGTGGGAACCGGCGGCCGCGAGGCGGACAGCGGCCGATCGACCTGGCCGAGCGCGGCGTGCACCCACGCCAGCACCTCGTCGGGCGCGACGACCGCGTCGACGATGTGGGCGTCGCGCGCCGTCTCGGCCGAGTGTGAGACGCCGTCGACCTGGTGCCCGGAGATCTGCTCCACCACCCGGGGCCCGGCGAACCCGATCATGGCACCGGTCTCGGCGATCCGGAGGTCGGTGAGGGAGCCGTACGAGGCGAACACGCCACCCGTGGTCGGTGACCGGTGGACCGCGACGGACAGCAGCCCCGCCGCCTGGTGGCGGTTCACCGCCGCCGCGGTGCGCGACAGCTGGATCAGCGACAGCATCCCCTCCTGCATCCGGGCGCCGCCGGACCGGGTGACGACCACCACGGGCAGGCGCCGGTCGGTGGCCCGGTCGAAGGCCCGCACCACCTTCTCGCCGTGGACGAGGCCCATGGACCCGCCGATGACGGAGAAGTCGCACTCCACGAGGACGAAACCGTCGCCCAGGCCGGTGCGGACCGACTCGCCGTCCATCGCCGCGACCTTCTCGGCGTAGCCCGGGAACGCCAGCGGGTCGCCGCTGCGGAGCTCTCGGTCCCACTCCTCGATCAGCGCCGTCAGCATCGATCCAGCCTGCCAGACGCCCAGGTCACCGCACGCAACCGGATCCTTCGCCGCTGGCCGGGTGAACCGCGGATTGCGAGCAGGCGACGTGTTCACAGCGCCGAAACGGAGGTTTGCGTACGATGCCTCGGTTCCGGCTTCCCGCCTCGTCTTCCCAGGAGTCTCCCGTGACGACCCTTCGCAAGCACCCGATCCTCGCCCTCGGCCTCGCCGGCGGCCTCCTGTTCGGAGCCGCCGCGTGCGGCTCCAGCGACGATGACGCCGACGGCGGCTCCTCGGGGAAGGCCACCATCTGGAAGGTCTGCTCGGACATCCCCTACGAGCCCTTCGAGATGGAGGGCGAAGGCCCCCGCGGCCTGAAGTACACCGGCTTCGACATCGAGCTGCTCGATGCCGTCGCCGAGGACCAGGATGCCACCCTCAGCATCACCGACTCGGACTTCGACACGATCTTCGCCTCGGTGAACGCCGGCAACTGCGACGTCGTCGCCTCGGCGGTGACCATCACCGACGAGCGCAAGGAGAACAGCCTCTTCTCCGACCCCTACTTCGACGCCGACCAGTCCCTGCTGGTCCCCGCCGACTCGGACGTGACATCGCTCGACGACCTCGCCGGCGAGACCATCGGCGTCCAGACCGGCACCACCGGCGAGAGCTACGCCAACGACAACAAGCCAGACGGCGCCACCGTCAAGTCCTACCCGGACGCCTCGGCCCTGTTCGCCGCCATGAACGCCAACGAGATCGCCGGTGTCCTCCAGGACCTGCCGGTGAACAGCGACCGGGCCGACAAGGAGGACTCCGTCAAGGTGGTGGAGACCTTCACGACCGGTGAGCAGTACGGCTTCGTCGTGGCCAAGACCAACACCGACCTCCAGAGCGAGCTCAACGAAGGCCTCGCGGCGGTGAAGGAAGCCGGCACCTACGACGAGCTCTACGAGCAGTACTTCCCGAACGCGGGCAACTGAGCCAGACGGAGCTCGAGACCACACGGGACATGACCGACATCCCGGTCACCACCGAGCAGCGGCTCGGGGAGGGCGACCTCCCCGAGCTGTACCGCTCTGGACGGTCGAAGCAGGCCCGGTCGCGCCGAAACCGCATCCTGAGCTACGTCGCCGGGATCCTCGTCGTCGCGCTCGTGGTGTACGCCGGCGACTGGGGAAAGATCCAGGAGTTCTACTTCGACCCCGACACGTTCACCGACCAGTTCCCGGAGATCATCACCATCGCGATGAAGAACACCGTGATCTACACGGTGGGGTCCTTCGTCGTCGGCGTCGGCATCGGGCTGCTGATGGCGATCATGAAGATGAGCTCGCTGCGCCCCTACCGGTGGGCCGCGAACGTCTACATCGAGATCTTCCGCGGCTTGCCCGCCCTGCTCACCATCATCCTCATCGGCTTCGGCACGCCCACCGCCCTCGGCGTGCAGTTCCCCCAGATCCTCGGGGTGCCCACCGCCGGCATCATCGCCCTCGGCCTGGTCGCCGGTGCCTACCTGGCCGAGACCATCCGAGCCGGCATCCAGGGCGTGCCGAAGGGGCAGCTCGAAGCAGCCCGTTCGCTCGGCATGACCAAGTCCCAGACGCTCCGGATCGTCGTCATTCCGCAAGCCTTCCGGCTGGTGATCCCGCCGCTCACCAACGAGATGGTGCTCCTCCTCAAAGACACCGCCCTCCTCTCGGCGCTCGGCACCACCGCCGCCACTGTCGAGCTCACCAAGTGGGGCCGGGAGAACTTCAACGACAGCTTCAACAACACCCCGTTCATCGCGGCCGGGCTCATGTACCTGATGCTGACGATCCCCCTGACCTACCTGGTCGGGGTCCTCGAGAAGCGAAACATGAAGACCCGATGACCAGCGCCGACGTCCCCGCCATCGAGCTCAAGGACCTGCGCAAGGCCTTCGGCGACAACGAGGTGCTCAAGGGCATCGACCTGGTCATCGCCCCGAAGCAGGTGGTGTGCATCATCGGCGCCTCCGGGTCTGGCAAGTCCACGCTCCTGCGGTGCGTGAACCGGCTCGAGGAGCCCACCGGCGGCGCCGTGCTCATCGACGGCATCGACATCACCCACCCGGACTGCGACCTCGACCTGGTGCGCACGCGCATCGGGATGGTCTTCCAGCAGTTCAACCTCTTTCCTCACCTCACGGTGCTCGGCAACGTGACCCTCGCCCAGCGCAAGGTGCTCAAGCGCTCCGAGGGAGAGGCCGAGGAGGTCGCCCGGGCCATGCTCGACCGCGTCGGGCTCGCCGAGAAGGCGGACGCGTATCCGGCGCAGCTCTCCGGTGGACAGCAACAGCGCGTGGCCATCGCCCGGGCCCTGTCCATGAACCCCGAGATGATGCTGTTCGACGAGGCCACCAGCGCCCTCGACCCGGAGCTGGTGGGCGATGTGCTCGACGTCATGCGCCAGCTGGCGTCGGAGGGCATGACCATGCTGGTCGTCACCCACGAGATGGGCTTCGCCCGCCGGGTGGCCGACCACGTGGTGTTCATGGATGCTGGCATCGTCTGCGAGCAGGGCCCGCCCGACGACGTGTTGGGCAACCCCCAGACCCCGCGCCTCCAGCAGTTCCTCGAGAAGGTGCTCGAGCACTAACCGGGAACCGCGGGCTGACGTGGAGCGTCAGAGGGTGACCGCTCACCCGGAGGTTGCTCCCGTGCCCACGTCATCTCGAACCCTCGTCCGCCGCGTCGGCCTCGCCGTCGCGGCCCTGGCCCTGCTGGCGGGGTGCTCCAAGTCCGCCGATGCCGAGACGGCCGCGCCGGCGGCGCCCGCCAAGGAGACCAACCGGACGGTCACCGTCACCGCCACCGGCACGTCCAAGGGCGTGCCCGACGCGCTCCTCGTGCGCGTCAGCGTCACGACGGGCGGACCGAGCGCCGAGGAGACGCTCGCCGACAACAACCGCCGCACCCAGAAGGTCCTCGACCAGCTCGCGTTCACCGCCGTCGACGACAAGGACGTGGCCACCACCTCGGTCAACCTCGGCCCGACCTACGACAAGAAGGGGAACATCTCCGGCTACGCCGCCACCAACTCGCTGCGCATCACCTTTCGCGGCCTGGAATCGGCGGGCGCCAAGCTCGATGTCCTCGTGAGGGACGGCGACAACCACGTCCGCATCGACGGCGTCCAGCTCGGGTTCACCGACGACGACGAGCTGGTCAGCACGGCCCGGATCGACGCGGTGAAGCGGGCCAAGGCCCAGGCCGACGAGATGGCCGAGGCCGCGGGGGCGGAGGTGGGCAAGGTCCGCACCATCGCCGACGTCGTCCCCGAGAACGCCTACCCCGCGGCCTTCGCCGCCAGCGCCCGGATGGAGGCGGCCGACTCGAGCGTCCCGATCGCCGCCGGCTCCGAGGAGCTCAACGTCCAGGTCAAGGTCGTCTTCGAACTGAAGTAGCCCCCACCCCCACCCACCCGCCCATGAACCGAAGTTGGTGTGCGAATCAGCGCTGTGCGTCGTTTCGCACACCGACTTCGGACTGGCTCAGGCGATGGAGAGGGTGAAGCGGAACATCGCCGGGCCTTCGTTCCACATGGGGAAGTTGGTCCCCCAGCAGTTGTCCTGGAGCAGGACGTGGAACCCGCCGGCCAGGTCGGGCGCGGCCGGGTCGGCGTCGAGCAGGTTCGGCCTCCCCGGGGCGACGAGGGGCGCGTCGAGCGTGGCGATGGTGAGGCGGCCGTCGGGTCCGTCGTAGTGCATGCCCTCCCCGACGGCGTGCAGCGAACGGCCGCCGCGGCGCACCACGTCGAGCGGGGAGATGCGCTGCCCGAGCTTGTCCAGCTCCCACCGCTCGGGCTCGGCGACGATCGGCACGAACGAGCACCACGTCGCCTCCGGAAGCCGGGTGGCCGCCTTGTCCTCCCACCACAGCGCCAGCTCGATCTCGTCGCTGTCGCCGCCGAGCCGCCAGCGGTGCCAGATCCGCTGCGGCGCACCCGACGCCACCGTCGCCGCCGAAAGCTCCGACCGGACCACGACTTCGCCGTCGCCGTCTGGGTGGCGAGCCGACCAGATGCCCAGCACCGAGGGCGTCGTCGTCGCAGACCGGGCGCCGCCGTCGTCGATGCCGGGCTTGGTGTTGTCCCAGCGGGCCCACCACTCATCGGTGGCCGTGGGGGCGAGCTGGGCGTAGAAGCGGTCGTAGTCCGCTTCGCTGAACGTCTGGCGGATGAGCAGGCCGAGCGGATGGTCGACGTCGGCGAGCACTCGGCCGGAGGGGCGGTGCACCAAGTGGTCCACTGCTCCGGTCTCGGGAGCAACACCGATCTCCCAGCGAGCCGAGCCGTCCGGATCGGGCGAGCCCCCCAGGCCCGGCACCCGACCGTCGACGCCGACGCGCTCGTAGCGGCCGGCAGGCTCGCCGACGGCGGTCGCGGTGACCGGGCCGCCCAGGATCGCCCGGTCCGAGACCGTCGGGACCATCCGGTCGCCGGCGGGACGGGCGCTGGTCAGATCCGGCGGCCCGTCGTGGAAGGCGGTGTGGGGGACGCGGGCCCGCTCGAACTCGTACGCGGCCTCGTCGACGTAGGCCCGCTGCTCGGCCCACGACGCCTCGAAGCGACGGCCGCCGTCCGAGGACCGCACCTCGGCGAGCCCGGCCGCATCCCAGCGGCGATCGTCCGGGAGGGCGATCTTCTGATCCAGGCCCCAGGTGTGCTCGGCGACGAGGAGGAGCCGCCGGTCGAGCGACCGGTGCTGCTCGGCCGAGAGGCGGCTTCCCTCGTGGGTCCGCCTACGGGACCACAGCAGCGCCCGGTACACCGCCAGCTTCTGCGGGTCGCTCCCGGCGCCGAAGAGCCACGGGTCGCCGATCTCGGCGGTGACCACCGGGAGGCGGTCGACGGCGCCGCTCCCCACGAGGGCGCGGGCGA
>CAZCVS010000153.1:1672-7310 GCA_964501845.1 uncultured Iamiaceae bacterium | reverse complement strand
CGTCGTTCATCGACTGCCTGGAGGCCTTCGAGGCCGACCCCGAGACCAAGGCCGTGATGCTGATCGGCGAGATCGGCGGCTCGGCCGAGGAAGAGGCTGCGGAGTTCATCAAGAACAAGATGACCAAGCCGGTCTCCGCCTACATCGCGGGCGTGACCGCCCCTCCCGGCAAGAAGATGGGCCATGCCGGCGCCATCGTCTCCGGCGGCAAGGGCACCGCGGCCGCCAAGATGGACGCCCTGCGCGACGCCGGCGTCAAGGTGGGCAACAACCCCACCGAGGCCGGCGAGCTGATGGTCGAGATCGTCAAGGGCCTCGGGCTCTAGCCGCTGCGATCTGTGGGTCGGCGCCCTGGCGCCCGTTCGACCTGCTCGGTGCCCGCCCTCGGGGGCGGGCACCGGCGCGTCCGGGATCAGAAGGGCGTGGGTGGTGCGCCGCCGCTGGAGCCGACTGGCGGTGCCTCATCGGTCTCGTCCTTGCCGAGGAAGGCGCCGGCCACCATCGCCCCGGCCAGGCCCAGGCCGATGAAGGCGCCGAAGCCGAGGAAGTCCGTGTCCAGCGCGAGCTTGACCAGCAGCAGCGCCAGGACGAGCGCGTTCGCGGCCAGGTTCACCTCGCCGATCGGACGAGGCAGTGCGGGCATGTCCACCGCGGCGATGCGCCGCAGGAACGTGACCACGAGGATGACCAGGGTGAGCAGGGCGGCGAGCGTGCCCCACCAGCCCCCGGGGGCCTCGACCGCGGTGATGCTGAACGAGAAGACTTGGTGCCACGGGAGGACCAGGAGGTCGATGAGCAGCAGGATCCCGGCCGCGAAGATGATCTTGTCGCCCGTCGTCACCCTGCTCGTGTCCATGCTGCTCCTCGACGTGGACGGTGCGCGGCGGTGCCAACGTACTGCTGCGCCTTCGGAGGGGTGTGCCACCCGGATCGGGCACCTCGGGGCGGCTGGTAGCGTCCCGGCACGTGCGAGTGGGCGTGTTGGTGTCAGGAACCGGGTCGATCCTCCACGCCATGATCGACGCCGGGGTGCCGGTCGCACTGGTGGCCGCCGATCGCCCGTGCCGGGGGCTGGAGATCGCCGCCGAAGCCGGCATCGCCACGGAGCTCGTCGAGCGGGACCGCTTCGACGCGTCGTTCGACCGCGACGCATACTCGGCCCGGCTGGCCTCGGTCCTCGTGGCCCACGATCTCGACCTGGTGGCCATGGCGGGCTTCGGCACCGTGCTCACGCAGCCGATGCACGACGCGTACGGCGGGCGGCTGCTCAACACCCATCCTGCCCTGCTGCCGGCGTTCAAGGGCTGGCACGCGGTGCGCGACGCCCTGGCCTACGGCGTGAAGGTCACCGGGTGCACCGTGCACGTGGCCGGGCTCGACGTCGACACCGGGCCGATCCTCGCCCAAGAGGCGGTGCCGGTGCTCCCGGGCGACACCGAGGAGTCGCTCCAGGAGCGCATCAAGGCCGTGGAGCGCCGGCTGTACCCCGCCACGATCCTCACGATCATCGAACAGGGACGGGTGCCGGCATGACGCTGTGCGTCCCGGTCACCGTCCCGCCTGCTGAAGGGAACCGCCTGCCATGAGGGCGCTGCTGTCCGTGTACGACAAGACCGGGATCGTGGAGCTGGCCGCCGGCCTCCACGAGCTCGGATGGGACCTGGTGTCCAGCGGCGGGACGGCGCGGTCGATCCGCGACGCCGGGATCCCCGTGGCCGATACCGCTGAGGTGACCGGGTTCCCGGCGATCCTCGGGCACCGGGTCGTGACCCTGCACCCGAAGATCCACGGCGGGATCCTCGCCGACCGGTCCAACGCCCACCACGTGACCGAGATGGCCGACTACGGCATCGAGCCGTTCGACCTCGTCGTCGGGAACCTCTACCCGTTCGGGTCAGACCCCTCCGCGTTCACCCACGGCGGCGGGACGGCCGAGGACGTCATCGACATCGGCGGCCCGACGCTCGTGCGCTCCGCTGCCAAGAACCACGCCCACGTCGGGGTCCTCACCGATCCGTCCGAGTACCCCGCGATCCTGGCCGAGCTGCGCGCCTCGTCCTCCGGGACGCTGTCCGCCGAGACGCGCCGACGCCTGGCCCGGGCGGCCTTCGCCCACACCGCGGCCTACGACGCGGCCGTGGTGGCCTGGTTCGACGAGGTCGACGACCCAGTGCTGCCCCCGACGCTGCACGTCGCCGCCACCCGTGAGGAGCGCACGCTGCGCTACGGCGAGAACCCGCACCAGCGCGCCGCGCTCTACAAGACCGACGGCGCCGACCCCTGGTGGGCGACGGCCACGCAGTACGGCGGCATCGCCCTCAGCTACCTGAACCTCTACGACGCCGACGCGGCCTGGCTGCTGGCCCACGACATCGGCGCCGCGTCGGGAGATCGCCCCGCGGTGGCGATCATCAAGCACGCCAACCCGTGCGGCGCCGCGGTCGCCGACACGCTGGCCGAGGCCTACCAGCGGGCGTTCGAGTGCGATGCCCGCTCGGCGTTCGGCGGGATCGTCGCGCTGAACCGGGTCGTCGATGACGACACCGTGGTCGAGATGGTCGCGGCGGCCCAGGCCGATCTGGTGATCGCCCCGGGCTACGCGCCCGGCGTGATCGAGGCGCTCCAGGGAAAGCGCAAGAACACCCGGCTGCTCGAAGCGGTGGCGCCGGTGCCGGCCGTCCGCCACCTGCGCCCGATCAGCGGCGGCTGGCTGGTGCAGGAACCGCACCGGCTTGTGGCCCAGCCGGCCGAGTGGCAGGTCGTCACCCAGCGGGTGCCCACGGCCTCCGAACTGGCCGACGCCGCGCTCGCCTTCCGGGTGTGCGCGGCCGTCACCTCCAACTCGATCGTGCTGGTGAAGGACGGGGTGGCGTGGGGGATCGGCGCCGGTCAGCAGAACCGGGTCGAGGCCGGTCAGATCGCCGCGGAGAAGGCGGCCGGGCGCGCCGAGGGCGGGGCGTGCGCGAGCGACGCGTTCTATCCGTTCCCCGACGGGATCGAGGCGGCGGCGGCCGCCGGTGTCGCGGTCATCGTCCAGCCGGGCGGGTCGGTGAAGGACGCCGACAACATCGCCCGGGCCGACGAGCTGGGCGTCGCCATGGTGTTCACCGGCGAGCGCCAGTTCAAGCACTGACGGGTCACGTCAGGTCGAATCCGGCCTGCGTACGCGTCGAATCGACGTCGATTCGACGCGTACGCTCCGGTTGAGGAGCATGGGCCGAAGTCCACGGAGGAGCAGCAGTGACCGCACGACTCATGCCCGGAGGCCCGGTGGCCGATGCGGTCTTCGCCGACCTCGCGCCGCGGATCGACGCTCTGATCGCCGCCGGTCACACGCCCGGTCTGGGCACGATCCTGGTCGGCGGTGATTCGGCCAGCGCCGGCTACATCCGCATGAAGATGGAGAAGGCGGCATCGCTCGGCTTCACGTCGCCGCACCTCCACCTCGGCGATGATGCGTCGCAGGCGGACGTCTTGGCCGCCGTGCGGGAGATGAACGACGCCGACGACGTCGACGCCGTGCTCATCCAGCACCCGACGCCGCCGCAGATCGACTTCGACGCCGCCTTGTTGGCCCTGGATCCGGCCAAGGACGTCGACGGGCTCCATCCGGTCAACATGGGTCGCCTGGCGCTCGGTATGCCGGGCCCGGTCCCGTGCACGCCTGCGGGCATCGAGGCGCTGCTGGCGCACTACGAGGTCGCGGTGTCGGGCCAGGAGGTGTGCATCCTGGGTCGGGGCACGACGCTCGGCCGCCCGCTGGCCCTGCTGCTCTCCCAGAAGCGGCCGACGGCCAACGCTGCGGTCACCGTGGTCCACACCGGCGTGGCCAACTGGGCGGACTACACGCGCCGGGCCGGGATCGTCATCGCCGCCGCCGGGGTGCCGGGGATCCTCCAACCCGAGCACATCTCGCCCGGAGCGGTGGTCGTGGGTGGCGGCGTGCGCTACGAGGGCAAGCGCCTGCTGCCCGACGTCGACGAGCGCTGCGAGGCGGTCGCCGGCGCCATCACGCCCCGGGTCGGAGGCGTCGGGCCGACCACGATCGCCCTGCTCTTCCGCAACGCCGTCGAGGCCGCCGAGGCCCGCGCCGGGCTCGTTCAGCACTGAATCTGCGGCCGATCTGAGCACGGGAGTCCGGGACCCGGTGGCGTAGCCTCTCAGGACCATGACCCGGATCTCCGACCTCCTCGCCAAGGGCCCGACGTGGTCCTTCGAGTTCTTCCCGCCGAAGACGCCCGAGGGCATGACCTCGTTCGACCGGGCGGTCAGCGAGCTGTCAGCGCTCGAGCCCGCCTACGTGTCGATCACCTACGGGGCCGGGGGATCGGCCCGCGACACCACCTACGACCTCGTGGTCCGGGTCAACGAGGAGCAGGCCTTTCCCGCCATGCCCCACCTGACCTGCGTCGGCCACACCCGCGCCGAGCTGGTCGAGCTGCTGGAGTCCTATCGGGAGCAGGGCGTCGACAACGTCCTGGCCCTCGCCGGTGACCCGCCCAAGGACGGTTCCGACGCCGGTGGCGACTTCGTGTACGCCACCGAACTGGTCGCCCTGGCCCGCGAGATCGGCGACTTCTCGGTGGGGGTCGCCGCCTTCCCCGAGGTCCACCCGCGCTCGCCGGACCGCGCCACCGATCGCCGGTTCCTCGCCGCCAAGCTCAACGCCGCCGACTTCGGCATGACCCAGTTCTTCTGGAACGCCGACCACTACCGGACCATGGTCGAGGAGCTCGAAGCCCTCGGCTGCACCACCCCGGTGCTACCGGGCGTCATGCCCTTCGTGAGCGTTGCCGGTGCCCGCCGCATGTCGGCCATGAACAACACCGAGATCCCAGCCTGGCTCCACGAGCGCATGGACGCGGTCGACGGTGACGCCGAGGCGACGCGCCAGCTCGGCGTCGAGGTTGCCACGAAGCTCATCGAGGAGCTGCTCGAGATCGGCGTCCCCGGCATCCACCTCTACGCCATGAACCGGGCCCAGTCGATCCAGGAGATCTACGACCACCTCGGCCTCCGCCGCTGACCAGCGGCGGGATCGGGAGGTGTGCGGTGTGCGGTGTGCGGCGTGCCGCTGCCTCAGCTGAGGAGGGCGATGGCGGCGTTGAGGGTGGGGCTGGGCCGCATGGCCGCGGTGACTAGGGCCTCGTCGGGGGCGTAGTAGCCGCCCATGTCGACGGGGCTGCCCTGCACCCCGTTGAGCTCGGCCACGATGGCGTCCTCGCCCTCCACCAGGGCCGCGGCGACAGCGGTGAACCGGCCGGCGAGCTCCGGATCGGTGGTCTGCGCCGCCAGCTCCTCGGCCCAGTAGCGGGCCAGGTAGTAGTGGCTGCCGCGGTTGTCGAGCTCGCCCGCCTTGCGGGACGGCGAGCGGCCCTCGTCGAGGAAGCGGCCGGTGGCGGCGTCGAGGGCGTCGGCCAGGACCTGTGCTCGGGGGTTGTCGGCGAAGCCGGCCAGGTGCTCGAGCGACACGGCCAGGGCCAGGAACTCGCCGAGCGAGTCCCAGCGCAGGTGGTTCTCCTTCTCGAACTGCTGGACGTGCTTCGGCGCCGAGCCGCCGGCGCCGGTCTCGAACAGGCCGCCGCCGTTCATCAGGGGCACGACCGACAGCATCTTGGCGCTGGTCCCCAGCTCGAGG
>CAZCVS010000153.1:1306-1662 GCA_964501845.1 uncultured Iamiaceae bacterium | reverse complement strand
GGTGACCGAGATGGTGTCGAGCCCCTGGCGGATCCGGTCGATCGAGTACTGGCACGCGTCGGCCGGGGGGAGGATCTCGATGGTGAGGCCCGTCGTGTCGTGGCCGGCCAGGTACCGGGTGACCTTGGCGATGAGCTCGGCGTCGTGCGGCCGGTCCTGGTCCAGCCAGAACACCGCCGGAGTACCCGTGGCCCGGGCCCGGGTGACCGCCAGCTTCACCCAGTCTTGGATGGGGGCGTCTTTGACCTGGCACATGCGCCAGACATCGCCGGCGTTGACCGGCTGGTCGAACACCACGCCGCCTCGGTGGCTGACCACCCGCAGAACGCCGTCGACGGGGATCTCGAAGGTCTTGT
>CAZCVS010000153.1:0-1296 GCA_964501845.1 uncultured Iamiaceae bacterium | reverse complement strand
TCTTGTCGTGGCTGCCGTACTCCTCGGCCTTCTGTGCCATGAGGCCGACGTTGGGCACTGAGCCCATGGTGGCCGGGTCGAAGGCGCCGTGGACCTTGCAGTCCTCGATGACGACGTCGTAGATGCCGGCGTAGCTGCTGTCGGGGATCACGCACAGCGTGTCCTGCTGCTCCCCGGCGGCGTTCCACATCTGGCCCGACGCCCGGATCATGGCGGGCATGGATGCGTCGACGATCACGTCGCTCGGCACGTGGAGGTTGGTGATCCCGTTGTCGGAGTCGACCATGGCGACGGCGGGGCCGGTGGCGTAGGCGTCAGCGATGGCTGTCTCGATGGCGGCGCGCTCGTCGTCGGGCAGCGACGCGATGGCGGCGGGCATCACGGCCATGCCGTCGTTGGGGTTGAACCCGGCCTGCTCGAGCGCGGCGCCGTGCCGGGCGAAGAGGTCTTCGAAGAAGACCCGCACCACGTGGCCGAAGATGATCGGGTCCGAGACCTTCATCATCGTCGCCTTGAGGTGCACGGAGAACAGGAGCCCTTCGGCCTTGGCCGCGGCGATCTGGTCGGACACGAACGCTTCGAGCGCGGCCTTGCTCATGAACGTGGCGTCGATGATCTCACCGGCGAGGACGGGCAGCGACTCGACGAGGACGGTGCCCGTGCCGTCGCCGGCGATGAGTTCGATGCGCAGGACATCGTCGTCGATCATGGTGGCCGATACCTCGTTGTGTCGGAAGTCCCCGGCGGCCATGGTGGCGACGCGCGTCTTGGAGCCCGACGACCAAGCGCCCATCGAGTGCGGGTGCTTGCGGGCGTACTCCTTGACCGATTTGGGGGCCCGGCGATCGGAGTTGCCCTCGCGCAGCACCGGGTTGACCGCGCTGCCCTTCACCTTGTCGTAGCGGGCGCGGGCATCGTGCTCTTCGGGCGTGGAGGGCTCGTCGGGGAAGTCCGGCAGCGCGTAGCCGTCGCCCTGGAGCTCGGCGATGGCTTCCTTGAGCTGGGGGAGCGAGGCGCTGACATTGGGGAGCTTGATGATGTTGGCCTCGGGTCGCGTGGCCAGGTCGCCCAGCTCGGCGAGGGCGTCGTGCACCTGCTGGTCGGCCGGCAGCAGGTCGGAGAAGGCGGCGAGGATGCGCCCTGAGAGGGAGATGTCTCGGGTCTCGACCACGACGTCGGCCGCGGCGGTGAACGCCTCGATGATCGGGAGCAGGGAGTAGGTGGCCAGGGCCGGGGCCTCGTCGGTGTGGGTGTAGATGATCTTCGAGGTGTCGGTCATGGCGCGGCTTCCGGCGT
>CAZCVS010000152.1:0-7314 GCA_964501845.1 uncultured Iamiaceae bacterium | reverse complement strand
AACGTCGAGTTGTTGGCCTGCAGGTGCTTCACGGCCTCGATGAGGATCGCCCGGCTCTACCTGATCGAGATGACCCCCTCGTCTGCGGCATACACGAGGTAGTCCCGCAGCACGCGGGAGTAGAGGACGTTGGCATCGGCGAGGACGATCCTCGTGGGACCAAGAAACTCAGGAGCTTCACCCGTCACTCCACGAGTCCGGCATCGTTCTGGAGCCTTGCCAGCTCAGCGAGGATCGGGGCCCGCCGCTTGCGCTCGACCGCCAGGAAGGCCTGAATCGAGGCGACGGTGATCCGGTGGTGGGTGCCCACCTTGCGGAAGTCGAGCTTGCCGTCGTCCATCAGCTTGCGGACCTGGGGCCGGGACATGCCGAGCAACTGCCCAGCCTGGGTCGGGGTGACCTCGGCAAGGCTGTTCGTGAGCACGACGTCGTGGCCGCTGACCTTGGCATCGACGATCCGTGCCATCCACTCGGCGGTCTCACGCGAGACGGTGAGCCGGACCTCGTCGCCGCCCTTCGCCAGCGCGCGGTGCAGCTTGTCAGCGTCTCGGGTCAGCATCTCCGTCATCAGCCACCTCCACAGCATCTGCTCTATCTGAACCAACCGTAGCATCTGTCAGCCGGCGAGGGAACGAGAGCCTGACCATCGTTTCGAAAATCGGTGACGGCTTGCCATGGCGGCGGTCCACCCTGGATTGCACCCCTTTGCCCCTGGTATCGCCATGACCCGCTTCTTCACCGCTGATCTCCACATCGGCCACACCAACGTGATCGCCTACTGCGACCGCCCCTTCCACGAGGTCGGCGAGATGAACGCTGCCCTCGTCGCCGCATGGAACACCGTGGTCGGCTCCGACGACGAGGTCTGGGTCCTCGGCGACCTCGCGATGGGCCGGCTCGACGAGTCGCTCGCCCTCGCCACCCTCCTCGCCGGACGCAAGCACCTCCTCGTGGGCAACCATGACAAGCCCTTCCGAGGACGGAGTTCCGAACGCTACGAAGCCGCCGGGTTCGAGCTACACCACGGCCAGGCCTCTCTCACCCTCCCAGGTGACATCGAGGTGTTGGCCTGCCACTTCCCCTATCGAGGCGATTCCGGCAGCCATGACCGCTACCAAGACCACCGTCCCACCGACGCCGGCCAGTGGCTCCTGCACGGTCACGTCCACGAGAAGTGGCGCCAACGTGGCCGGATGATCAACGTCGGCGTCGATGCCTGGGGCGGCTACCCGGTCACCGACACCCACCTCGCCAGCCTCATCACCGCAGGAGAGAACGACCTGCGGCCTCTGCCCTGGAACATCCACAGCCAGCCGTAGCGGTGCGCTGGTCCGAGTCGCCTGATATCCGGCGCCCCGGTCGGAATCCGCCGTCCTATTCCTCTTCCAAACCCAGCGGGGCGCCAGCCCGGCGACCTGCGGTTACACAGGATTCGCGGCCAGTCGAAGTTCAATTCGACTTCTAATCAGGGGGGTTGGGCGCACACCCCCGATCCCGTCCGTGACACGAGATGGCGAGCCGTCAACGCGTTCCCTCGACTCGGCCGTGAGGCTTCCAGTGCTCCTGCCTGCACGTTCGCGACGTCGTGGGCGTGCAGGGCGTCGTCGAAGGGCGCTGTCTACCGAGGTTCCTCCGGGTTCCGATCGTCGGGACCACAGGTCCACAAGGAGGACAACCGCCATGAAAGGATACGTCGCACAACGCCGAGGCCGGTACTACGTGGTCATCTATGAGGGCCGCGACCCGGTGACCGGCAAGGAGCGCCGCACCTGGCATCCGGCCGGCACCGATCGCACCGAAGCCGAACGACTCGCCACCAAGCTCGCTGCCGTGGAGACCAAGCGAGTCGGTGCGGTCCGGTCGCTGACCTTCGGTGCCTACCTGACCAGCCAGTGGCTACCGGCCAAGAAGCTGTACCTGGCGACGAGCACCTACCGGGGATACGAGCGCAACGTGCAGCTCCACATCCTCCCCGCGCTGGGACGGACCAGCATCCGACGCCTGCGCTACCAGCAGATCGAATCGCTCAGCGTCACATCGCCACATCCGCACCCCGAGACACCAACCGAGCGACCACCATCGGGCCGGAACCACCGCGCATCAGGCAAGCGCCACCACGACTCACCCCGACCCAGGCCACCAAAGCCGATTGCTCAGCACAGTCCTAGAGCAGGAAACTCGGGCATGTGGAACCGCAACGGCGTCGATGGCGCGGCGATCTCATGGGCGCGCAGGTCCTCCGGTCTTCGGTTCACCGAGCGGACCAGGCCGGGAGCACGCGTCGCCCGCTGGTGCTTGCCGGTTCCCTTCGGCGAACGCCATCCCGACTGCAGCCGGTTCTGCGCGGCGCTGAGATCGTCGGCGAGACGCCGCTGCTCGAGCCGATGCTGCTCGGCATCCTGCTCCCAACGCGCGAGCTCCGCCGCTCGCCCGGCCACGTAGCCCTCGTAGTACCGACTCCAGTTCGATCTCGAACCCCTCGACGCGTAGGCCACAGCGTCAGCCTGATCCCTCCTGCACACGGCGCCACACCTCGTCGAGCATCAGAACGGCGACGTTGTACCAGTCGTTCCCCTGGCTGCCGCCCTCGGTGTGCTTGTCGCCGATCACCGCGAGCACGCAGACCGACTCGTCAGGCGGCATCACGACAGGATGCGGACGAACTCCGGCCGACCCGCTATGTGGCTGCGAACCTCACCGGTGACGTCAGCGAACGCGGGCTGCGTGATGCCCCACCGAACCTGGGGCAACTCGGCCTCGCGCCTCATGGTCAACAGGTACTGAAGGTCACCTTGAACCGGCCGGTTCGCAGCGTCCGCCGGGTGCCGATCCACGGGGGTTCGGCTGTGTCCTCGGTCGCGCTGACCGCCTGGCGAGGTGGTCAAATGGGTGGCCATGGGTAATGGCGCTCAGTTGCGTGTGGAGGTGCTCGGCCCGATTCGTGTCGTCGATCATGCTGGCGTCGATGTCACGCCGGAGGGGCCGTTGCAGCGTCGACTGTTCGCGTTGCTGGTGCTTCGTCGTGACCACGTGGTCTCTGCTGATGCCGCGATCGACGTGTTGTGGCCGGTGCGGCCGCCGCGTGAGCCGGGGGCCGCGCTGCAGAACCATGTGTTCCGGCTCCGTCGTGGTCTGCCTGACGGTCTCATCGAGTCCGTGGGTGACGGTTACCGGCTGGCCGCATCGGGCGTCGCGCTCGACGCCGATCGCCTGTTGGCCTCGTTGAGCGCCGACGAGGCGACCGACGTTGCTGTAGCCGAGGTTGAGTCGGTGCTGGAGCGGTGGCACGGCCCGGCGTACCCGGAGCTGGCGGATGTCGACGACGGGCGAGCCGAGTCGATACGACTCGGCGAGTACCGGCTCCGCGCCCGAGAGCTCCGGGCCGAGCGCCTGCTGATCGCCGGTGAGACCGACGGGCTGGTGTCCGACTTGGCCGCGCTGGCCGAGCAGGAGCCCCTGCGTGAGCGACCGCGTGCGCTGCTGATGTCGGCGCTGGAGGCGGCGGGTCGACGGGTCGACGCGCTGCGTGCGTTCGACGACTTTCGACGCTTGCTGGGGGACGAGCTGGGCATCGAGCCGTCACCGGCGCTGGCCACGCAGCACGCCGAGTTGCTCCGGTCGGCCGACAGCGTTTGGCGGCTGGAGACCCGGCTGCCGGCACCGGTGACGTCGCTGATCGGCCGGGACGCGTTGGCGACGGAGGTGGCGGCGAGCGTCGAGAGCTGCCGGCTGGTGACGTTGGTCGGACCAGGCGGGGTGGGCAAGACCCGGTTGGCGGTCGAGGTCGGGCGGCTGCTGCGCGAAGGGCGGGCTGATCGCCCGGTTGTGGTGTGCGAGCTGGCGAAGGCCGTCGAGGAGTCGGCAGTCGACGTGGTCGCCGCGGCGCTGGCGATCGACGCCCGGCCGGGGGTCGTGTTGGCGGAGCGTGTGGCCTCGGTCCTCGGCGACAGCGAGGTCGTCGTGGTGTTGGACAACTGCGAGCACGTTCTCGATCCGGTCGCGGGGCTGGTCGGGCATCTGCTGGCGAGGTGCCCGAACGTGACGCTCTTGGCGACGAGCCGGGAGCGGTTGCGGGTGCCCGGTGAGCAGGTGCGGGTGGTGCCGCCGCTCGTACTCGGCGCCGACTCCCCGGCGGTGTCGCTGTTCGTGGAGCGGGCCCGCGCCGTGGTGCCGTCGTTCGATCCGAGCTCGGTGGAGCTGACGTGCATCGTCGAGATCGTCCGCCGGCTCGACGGGTTGCCGTTGGCGATCGAGCTGGCGGCGGCGTGTCTGCACACCCGCGAGGTCGCCGAGATCGCGGCGGGGCTCGACTCGCGGTTCGCGTTGCTGTCGTCGGGATATCGCGGATCTGCGCACCACGGGTCGTTGCGCGCCGCGGTGGCGTGGTCGTTCGAGCTGCTCGAGCCGAGACTGCGCCAGACGTTCGTAGACCTGTCGATCTTCGCCGGTTCGTTCGCGGTGGTGGACGCTGCCGCGATCTGCGCGCTCGACGACGAGACGGTCGCCGGTCACCTGGCGGGGCTCGCCGAGCGTTCGCTGGTCGTGCGCGCGCCGGGCGGCCGGTACGCGCTGCTGGAGACGCTTCGAGCGTTCGCCGCGGAGCAACTCGCCGCCGCGGGGCGCGCCGAACCCGTGAGCGAGCGCCACGCACGATGGTTCGTCGAATGGGCCGAGCGCGCCGAACAGCGGCTGCACGCTCCAGACGAGCCAGTGCTGGTCGAGATCGACCACGCGGTCCCCGAGCTCCAGGTCGCGCTGGGCTGGCTGCTCGGCCACCACCTCGTCGAGCACGCGGGCCGTCTGGTGGCCGCCGCTACGAACTACGCGCTCTTGCGTCTGCGTCCCGACGTGGTCGCGTGGGCGGAAAGGGTGATCGCGGCCGATCCCGACGGCCTGGCCCCGAATGCGTCACAAGTCTGGGCGGCAGCGGCGTACTACGCGTGGATGGCCGGCGACCTCGCCGAGTCGGGCGCCCGCAGCGCTCGGGCGGTCGCGATCTTCGAGCGTGAGCCTGGCGGCTTGTCGCAAGTGGTGGCGACGATACGCGGCAACCATGACCTGTTCGAGGGACGGCTCGACGCGGCCGCGAGCTGGTATCGGCGAGGTGTCGTGGCGGCCGGCGACGACTCGGCTCGGCGACTGATCGCGGCAGGCGCCGAGCTGCTCGCGCTCGGCTACGCCGAAGCACCTGGGGCATCCGCGCTCGCCGACTCGCTGCTGGCTGAGATCGGTGAAGTCGAGACCCCGATCGCGGCGTACGTGTGGTACTGCGCTGGCGAGGCGGCCATGGGCTTCGACGTCGAGCGGGCACGGGAGTGGCTCGGCCGAGCCGTCGAGTTGGCGGAGGCGACGAACGCCTCGTTCGTGCGAGGCGTCGCCGGGGCGTCCAAGGCGTCGATCGAGGCGCGAGTCGGCGATCCAGCGGTGGCCGCCGCCGACTATCGGTGGTTGATCCCGCACTGGCAGCGGGCCGCCATGTGGTCGACCCAGTGGACGATGCTGCGCTCGATCGCCCCGTTGTTGGAGCGGCTCGGACGACATCGGGATGCCGCCATGCTGGAGGGCGCCGTGCGAGCGACGGGAGCGGGGCATCGGATCTTCGGTGCCGACGAGGTCGCACTCGGCGAGCTCGGCGAACGACTGCGCGCCGTGCTGGGCGACGACGACTACCAGGCCGCGCTCGACCAGGGCGCGAGCCTCGACGGCGACGCCGCCATCGAGCACGCGCTGCGCGCTCTCTGACGGGTCGCCGCCTCAACGGAGCCCGAACGGCTCACCACCTGGGCTGCTCGGCGAGGATGCCGAGGACGGACTTGCCGACCAGTTCGTGCGTCAGGGCGTCGTTGCCGGGGTGGAAGCCACCGCAGCGGACATCGCGATAGAGCCGCTCCAGCTCGTTGCCGCAGAACATGCCGGAACCGCCGGCCACGTCGAGAGCCGTGTCGACGACCCGCTTGGCCGCCTCCACGCTGCGCCACTTCATGGCGTAGACACGCGGCACCCAACCGTCGCCGTGGTCGACGCCCGCCACCCACTCATCGACGAAGCGCTCGAACGTCGCGTTGGCCGCGTCGAGCTCCAGGTACATCTCGGCGATCTGGTGCTGCACCATCGGGTTGTACGCAAGGGCACCGCGCTCGATCGCCATCGAGGTCTTGTTCCGGGCGCTGTCGACGGCCAGCTCCAAGGCCCGCTCGGCGATGCCGAGGTAGGCGGCGGCGATCAGCGCCAGCGGCCACATCGCCATCGCCACCAGGAACGGGTCGCTGCCGTCGCCGGCTGGCACGACACGCCCGACCCGCTCGTCGGGCACGAACACACCGTCGAGCACCGTGTCATGGCTCTGGGTGGGCCGCATGCCGAGCGTGTCCCAGGTCTCGACCACGGTGACACCAGGACTGGAACGCTCCACGAAGGCGTGAACGATCTGTGGCCCGCCCGACGCGTCGGCGTCCATGGCGTGAGCGCCGAGCCACGACCAAGCCGGGCCGTTCGAGCCGAACTGCTTGCGGCCGGTCAACCGGTAGCCGCCGGCCACCCGCTCGGCCCGACAGGTCGACAGCAACACGGGGATGTCGTTGCCCGACTCGGCGTGACCGGCCGCGAACACCTCGCCAACGGCGGCGGCCTCCTGGATCCAGCGCAGCGAACCATCGCCCAGGCGCTCCAGCTCGTTGGCGATGCCGACCCAGTACGAGTGCATGCTCATCGACAGCGCGGTCGCCGGCGCGTACCGGGCGAGACGCCGCTGGCTGCGGGCCAGTTGCGCGAGGTCGAGACCCCACCCACCCAGCTCTGACGGGACGGCCGCCGCGAGGTAGCCGGCGTCGCGCAACTCCTGCAGGTCGTCGACGAAGTAGGCGTTGGCACGGTCGAGCTCTCCAGCCCGCGCCCGGAAGCCCTCGAGCACCTCCTCGGGCAGCTCCGGCCGCCAAGGCGTCGAAGCGATCGCTTCCGTGACGGCGTCCGTTGTCGGCGCGGCGGGCCGTTCGAGCGGGAACTGTGCGGGCGCGTCGGTGGTGGGATCGGTGGTGGTGTTGGTCATGGCGGTGACGATGAGTCCGGCCACTCGCACCGCGCTCTCGTCGGCTCACATCGGTGTGGGATCGGGTGTGAGCGGTTTGCGATCCGTGCCCGTGAGGGTGGCGACATGGACACGACGATCAGCAACCTCGGAACCATCCTGTCGATCTGGGCGCATCCCGACGACGAGACGTACCTGGCCGGCGGGCTCATGGCGGCCGCCGTCGACAACGGCCAACGCGTCGTCTGCGTGACGGCCACCGCCGGCGAGCGCGGCACCAGCGATCCCGA
>CAZCVS010000151.1:0-7320 GCA_964501845.1 uncultured Iamiaceae bacterium | reverse complement strand
ACCAGACCCACGCCGGGTCGGTCTGCATCAACCACCTCGTGTACCAGGCCGCGGTGACCGACCTGCCCTTCGGCGGCATCGGCCCCAGCGGCATGGGGGCGTACCACGGCAAGGCCGGCTTCGACACGTTCAGCCACCAGAAATCGGTGCTCAAGCGACCGACCTGGACGGACCCGGGTTTCGCCTACCCGCCCTACACGGACCAGATCCAGAAGGTCCTGAAGTTCCTGACCCGCTGGTAGCGGCGCCGGGGAACCCGCCTCGGCTCCGGACCGTCGAACCTCCATGGTGCGTCGGCTGATCCTCATCTCGTTCGTCCTGTCTGGCCTGGGGCTGGGCGCGGCGGCGGCTCCGGTGGCAGCCGACTGCTCGGGTCCGACCATCCTCCCGATCGATCCGGCGGTCCGGGGCGAGGTCATCACCATCCGCGGCTACGCCTTCGGCGACAACTGCTACGACACCGGTGGGGCGCCCGAGGGTGCGGGCGCCCTCGGCGTGCCGGTGCCCGACATCGAGCTGTTCATCGCCCAGGGAGACGGCGAGGTCATGGTCGCTCGGGGGTCGGCGGACGACGGCTACGAGTTCGCCGTCGAGGTCACCGTGCCGCCCCGGTCATCGCCTGGCCCGGCCCGCGTCATCGCCCGGTGGGGGGCGGTCAGCTCCACCGAGCGGATCTTCGAGATCCTCGACGACCCACCCGTGGCCGAACCGCCCGGGACGACGCCGGTCGAGTCGTTCGGGTCGGTGCCCGGAACGGCCGTCGAGGAGCCGGCCGTCGACGACATCACCTCGACGCCCCGTGCACCGGCGCCGGCCGCGGTGGACGAGACCGACGATGGTGCCGACCGGCGGGTGATCGGCGGCCTGCTGGTACTGGTGGTCGTGACCGTCGTGGTCCTCGCCGTCGTGCTCCCGCGGCGCCGGTCCGACGGCGGATGACAGCGGTCGCTACGGGACCTTGGCGGAGTAGGTGGGGAGGTTGAGGATCGTCTTCACGCCGGGTTCGGCGGCCACCACGTTGGGGATGGCGTTGAGGACGTGCATGGCGGTCGCCAGGCAGCCGGCGTGGTTGTGGTCCCCTTGGTCCGAGCTCAGCTCCAGCTCGGCCTTCAGGTTCGGTTCGCCGCCGACGAGGATGCGGTAGCCCGCGCCCTGGGGCCATTCGGGTGCGTCCTCGTCGCGCAGGCGGGTGACGTGCTCGACCACGATGCGCTCCTTGCCTCCGGCGACGCCGATGATCTCGAAGCGCATGCCCGAGATGGTCCCTTCGGCCACCGTGCCCGACGCGATCTCGATGTCGGTCGGCGCGTAGATGACCTCGTTGCGCTCGGTGATCTCGTCGAGGTCTAGTCCGATGCCCGCCGCCACCAGTTCGACCACTGCGCCCCAGCCGAGGGTGGTCGAGCCGGGCGAGAGCAGCAGCGAGTGGCTCGGGTCGGGCTTCCCGAAGCCCATGATCTCGAACATCGTGAACGGGTTGTCCCAGGTGGCGTAGTTGACGATCTCCATCATCCGGATCGTGTCGACCTCCTTGCAGAGGGCGGCGAGGTGAATGGCGAGGCCGGCGTTGCCGAAGCCCGGATCGATGCCGCTGTTGTAGAAGCTCGTCCCGCCCTCCAGGCACGCCGCCTCCAGGCGGTCGAGCACGCCCTCACCCGCCGCCGCTGGGTACAGCAGCGGGACGAACGACGTGCCGACGACGTTCTTGCCACTGGCGAGCATGCGGCACAGGTCGTCGACGACGGCGTCGGGGCGGATGTCGGAGCTCGCGGTGTAGCAGATGACGTCCGCGTCGAGCTCGAGCAGGGCGTCGACGTCCTGGGTGGCGATCACGCCGGTCGGCTCGATGCCGCAGAGGGTCCCGGCGTCCTGTCCGGCCTTGCTGTCCGAGTGCACCCAGAGCCCGACGAGCTCCAGGTCCGGATGGGCGACGATGCCCGGGACGGCGTGGATGCCCACGGTTCCCGTGGCCCACTGGATGACCTTGATCGGCGTGCCTGACATGGCGGCCTGCTTTCCCCTGGTGGCGCTCGTAGCGGGGGGGCGACGAGCTGAACTAGAACAGGTTCTAGTTCACGAGATCAGGGGATGCGCATGGATGTCGGAGTGTTCGTACCGCTGGGCAACGGCAACGCCTCGCCCGAGATCCTCCGAGCCGTCGGCCGCAACGTGGAGGAGCGAGGGTTCGAGTCGATCTGGGTCCCCGAGCACGTCGTGCTCTTCGAGGACTACGCGTCGTCGTACCCCTACTCGCCCGACGGCAAGTTCCCCGGCGGTGCCGACTCCGGGATGCTCGAGCCGCTGACCGCCCTGACCTACCTCGCCGCGGTCACCGACCGGGTCCGGCTCGGCACCGGGATCTGCCTCGTGCCGCAGCGCAACCCCGTCTACACCGCCAAGCAGGTGACCGACCTCGACAACCTGAGCGGCGGCCGGGTCGACTTCGGCGTGGGCGTCGGCTGGCTCCGCGAGGAGTTCGAGGCGGTGGCCATGCCGTTCGAGCAGCGGGGCCGGCGCACCGACGAGCACCTGGCGGTCATGAAGGCCCTCTGGACCGACGAGACGTCGGAGTTCCACGGCGAGCTCTACGACCTGCCCGCGTGCTCGATGTACCCGAAGCCCGTGCAGACGCCGCATCCGCCTATCCACGTCGGCGGCGAGAGCGACGCGGCCATGCACCGCGTCGCCAAGGTCGGTCAGGGCTGGTTCTCGTTCAACCGCCTGCCGGGCGATCTCGCCGAGCCCCTCGGGCGCTTGGACCCGATCCTCGCCGAGCACGGCCGCAGCCGCGATGACATCGTCTTGACCGTGTGTCCCTACTTCAACCCGGTCACGCCGGAGATGGTCGAGCAGTACGCCGAGGCCGGCGTCGACCGCCTCGTGGTCCTCTGCCTCGCGTTCGACGTCGACACCCTCAACAGCCAGCTCGACGGCCTCGTCGCCGACGTCCTCGCTCCCGCGCTCGCCCTGAGCTGATGGTCAGCCGTGCTCGGTGCCGTGGAGGTGGGCGATGACGTGGGCGTGGAGGTGGGTGCGGATGCCGGCGAGGTTCGGTCCGGCCTTCGACGCGAGCGACTGCGCCACCTCGATGGCGCGCAGGAGGACCTGGTCGTCGGACGCCAGCTCGTTGACGATGCCGGCGGCCAGGGCCTCGGCCCCGGTGTAGCGACGCCCGGTGACCATGGCCTCGTGCGCGGTCATGGGTGGGATCCGCGCGGGGATCAGCGCGTTCATCCCGTCGGTGAAGGGCATCCCCAGGTCGACCTCCGGCAGGCACCAGTAGCCCCGGTCCTCCCGCATGATCCGGTGGTCGTGGCAGATGGCGAGCATGGCGCCGGCGGCGAACGTGTGCCCGTTCTGGGCGGCGACCGTGGCGCACGGGAGCGAGAGGATCCGGGAGAAGAGGCGGTGCACCCGGAACAAGTAGGGCCCGAGGTCGTTCGGGTTGGCCCCGACGTGGTCGAGGTCGAGCCCGTTCGAGAAGAACTTCCCGGTCCCGGTGGTCACCAGCGCCTTGGGCCCCTCGGCCTCCTCCACCGTCTGGAGGGCCTCGCCGAGCTCGTCGAGGGCGGTCGGTGACAAGCGGTTCTCGTCGTCGTCCATCTGGAGGATGAACACGTCGCCATCGCGCTGCAGGTTGATCATGGCCGGGAAGGTAGCCGTCTGCCGGTCCCATCGCCGGTAGGTTGCGGCCGATCGCGTCCACGACGGCCAGGAGGATCGGATGGCACCACGGATCGGGTTCCTGGGGGCGGGGCTGATCGCCCACCTGCACGCGTTCGGGCTGTACCGGTCGTCGCAACCGTCGACGTTCGCCGGCGTGTACGACCCCGACCCGGCGCGCGCCGCGGAGTTCGCCGCAGGCTGGGGTGCCACCGAGTGCGGGAGCGAGGACGAGGTCCTCGACTCGTGCGACGCCGTCTACGTGTGCACGTGGACCTCCGAGCACGCCCGGCTCGTGGTCGAGGCCTGCCGCCGCGGCCTGCCGGTGTTCTGCGAGAAGCCGCTGGCGTTCGACGGCCCGGCGGCGGCCGCCATGGCCGACACCATCGATGCTGCCGGCGTCATCAACCAGGTGGGCCTGGTGCTGCGCCACTCGCCGGCGTTCGCCTACCTGCGCCACCTGGTGCAGGATCCCGCCGCCGGGCGGGTCATGTCGGTCGTGTTCCGCGATGACCAGTACATCCCGGTGCAGGGCATGTACGCATCCACCTGGCGGGGCGATCGGGAGCGAGCGGGCGCCGGCACGCTCCTCGAGCACTCGATCCACGACGTGGACATCCTCGAGTGGTTCCTGGGCCCGATCGCCTCCGTGTCGGCCCGATCGGCCAACTTCCACGGCATCGACGGCATCGAGGACTCCGTGGGGATGGTGTTCGACCTGGCCTCGGGTGGGCTCGGCGTGCACACCACGGTCTGGCACGACGTGGTCGAACGGCCCAGCCTGCGCCGGGTGGAAGTGCTCTGCGAGCGTCGCCACCTCGTGGTGGAGGGGGACTGGGACGGCCCGCTCACCTGGACCACCACGGGCGCCGCAGAGGAGTCGCTGGAGGGTGATGACCTGCTCCGGGCCTGCCGCGACGCCGGGCTGGACGTGGGCGATCCCGACGGTGCATTCGTGCGGGCGGTCGAGGCCGGAACGCCGTCATGGCCGACGCTGCGCGATGCGGTGCGCCCGCACGAGGTGGTCGATGCCATCTACCGGTCCGCCGCCGAGGGCGGCGCTCGGGTGGAGGTCGCGTGATGGCCGCCGAGCGCAGCCCCTTCGCCGAAGCGGCCGCGCGGGTGGCCGCCGGCTCTGACGCCGCCGCGGAGGCGGCCGCGCTCGTCGCGGCGATGACCGAGGGCGAGCGCCGCTGGTGCCTCGACGGCGACCACCCGTTCTGGGGCGACCTCGGCGAGATGGGCCAGGGCGGCTACCACAAGCGCACGTTTCCGGCGGCTCGTGTCGAGCGGCTCGGCGTCCCGGGCTTCGCCTTCTCGGACGGCCCCCGCGGCGTGGTCATCGGCCCGGCGACGGCGTACCCGGTGACGATGGCCCGCGGCGCCACGTGGGACCTCGACCTTGAGGCGCGCATCGGCGAGGCCATCGGCGTGGAGCTGCGGGCGATCGGCGCCACGCTCTTCGGCGGCGTGTGCGTCAACGTGTTGCGCCACCCGGCTTGGGGGCGGGCGCAGGAGACCTACGGCGAGGACCCGGTCCACGTCGGCGAGATGGGCGCGGCCCTCACCCGCGGGGTGCAGCGCCACGCCATGGCCTGCGTCAAGCACCTCGCCTGCAACTCCATGGAGAACACCCGCTTCGCCGTGGACGTCACCGTCGACGAGGCCGCGCTGCACGAGGTGTACCTGCCGCACTTCCGGCGCATCGTCGACGAGGGCGTGGCCTCGGTGATGAGCGCGTACAACGCGGTGAACGGCGAGTGGTGCGGGCAGAGCCGGACCCTGCTGCACGACATCTTGCGCGAGCAGTGGGGCTTCGAGGGGTTCGTGATCTCCGACTGGATCTTCGGCCTCCGTGACGCCGGGGCCTCGGTCCACGCCGGGCTCGACGTGGAGATGCCGTACCGGATGATCCGCGCCTTCGGGCTCGACGAGGACCTTGCTGCGGGCGAGTGCACAGAAGAGGAGATCGGCGCCGCGGCGACCCGCGTGGTGGCCACGCTGCTGCGGTTCGACGCGGTGCTGTCACAGTCCCGCCCCCCGATCGACGTGCTGGCGTGCGACGACCATCGGGCCCTCGCCCGCGAGGCGGCCACCAAAGCGGTCGTGTTGTTGCGCAACGAGCCGCTCGACGATGCGCCCCTGCTCCCGCTCGACGCCGCATCGCTCGGCTCGGTCGCCGTGCTCGGGCGTCTCGCCGCGGTGCGCAACCTGGGCGACGGCGGATCGAGCGACGTGTGGGCGCCGACGGCGGTGACGCCCCTCGATGGGCTTCGGGCTGCGCTGCCGGGCGTCGACGTGCGCCACGCGGCCGACGACGCGACCATCGCGGCCGGCGCTGATGCGGCCATCGTGGTGGTGGGCTACACCAAGGCCGACGAGGGCGAGTTCATCGGCGACAGCGGGACCGCGCACCTGCTCTCGCTGATGCCTGCGGCCGACGAGCCGGAGGTGGTCGCGGCCTACGAGGCGATGCGCGCCGCGGAGACGCACGACTTCCAGCCGCCCGCAGACGCCGCGGGTGCCGGCGGGTTCGGGTTCGCCAAGGGTGGCGACCGGGAGTCGCTGCGCCTGGGTTCCGCCGACGAGGCCCTCATCGCCGCGGTCGCGGCGGCGAACCCGCGGACGGTCGTCTGCCTGGTGGCGGGCAGCGCCGTGCTGATCGACCGGTGGGACCAGCAGGTCCCCGCCATCGTGCAGTCCTGGTACGCGGGGATGGAGGGCGGCCACGCGCTGGCGGACATCCTGCTCGGCCGAGCCGAGCCGAGCGGGCGGCTGCCGTTCTCGGTGCCCACCGACGCCGACCACCTGCCCTTCTTCGACCGCGACGCCACCGAAGCCACCTACGACGCCTGGCACGGGTACTGGAAGCTCGCCGCCGACGGCCACGCTGCGGCCTACCCGTTCGGCTTCGGCCTCAGCTACACCGACCTGTCGTTGCGGGGGATGGGCGCGGCCCGTCACGGCGACGAGATCGTGGCCACCACCACCGCCGTCAACGCCGGCGCGCGGCCCGGGATCGAGGTGGTCCAGGTCTACGCCTCGGTGGACGACGGGCCGGCGAAGCTCGTCGGGTTCGAACGGGTCGCGCTCGATCCGGGGGAGCGCAAGGTGGTCGAGGTGCGGTTCCCGCTCTCGCGCCTCGCCCGCTGGGACGTGGCTCGTCACGACTGGTCCCCGGTGGCCGGGCCCGTGCAGGTGGCTCTCACCCGTTACGCCGGTGATCCGGAGGCGGTGCCGGTGCGCGTGGACCTCGCTCCGCCGGCCACCTGACGACGTCCTCCTGACGGCATTGCCCAGTGAATTGGTAGGGATTGGGGTCGGCGCTCGTAAGCTTGCGGGATGGCTGCTCTCATCGTCGCCGTCGATCCGCTCTACCCCGATGCTGCCGAGGCGGACCGCCTCGTCGAGCTGGCGCACCGCTGGGGGCGGTACCGCCTCTACGGCGACCAGGAGCGCCTGAGCCTCGACCTCGGCCGCGGCCTGCTCCCGCGCCACGACAGCGTCCAGTACTTCCTGCGCGGCGGTGGCGCCCGCGGCCTCTCGGCCGACCCGAAGACCCTCGCCGCCCGCACCAGCTACTTCCGCGAGGAGTACGCCTACGGCACCAACGAGCACATCGGCGGGATCGGCACCTTCCTCCACCACGAGGCCCTC
>CAZCVS010000150.1:0-7329 GCA_964501845.1 uncultured Iamiaceae bacterium | reverse complement strand
CCCGGTGAGCAGGTGGCCGTAGTGGGGGAGGCCGTTGGCGAACGGGGGGCCGTCGTAGAACACGTACTCGTCATCGGCAGGCCGCTGGTCGACGGAGGCCTGGAACGTGCCGTCGGCCGCCCAGAACTCGAGGATCCGGCGCTCGATGGCGGGGTAGTCCGCGCGGCTCGGAACCTTCGGGTACGGGGTCGGGGCGTCGCTGCTCACGACGGTGGAGCCTACCGACCACCCCTTCGTGCCCCCGAAGCCGTTCCGGCGCCTGCTCCCGGCGGAGGCCTCGGGAAGATCCGGCGTGGATGGTGGCCGCGACTACGATCCGCGGGCCGCGTCGCGGCAGGTGCCGGCGCCGGATTCGGGGGGGCAGGGGTGGTCTTCAACTCGTACGCCTTCGCGATCTTCCTTCCGATCGTCCTGGGCGGGTACTGGCTCCTGCGCGGGTACCGCCGGCAGAACATGCTCCTGCTGTTGGCGTCGTACGTGTTCTACGGCGCATGGGACGTGCGCTTCCTGTTGCTGATCTGGTTCACGACGCTCGTGGACTTCGGGGTGGGACGCTGGCTCCAACGAGAACAGGACGACCGCTCGAGGCGGTGCATCCTGGCGTTGAGCCTGGTCGTGAACCTCGGTGTGCTGGCGACGTTCAAGTACTTCGACTTCTTCACCGACAGCTTCTCCGAGCTGGCAGGAACCGTCGGCCTGGGCGTGAGCCCGCCGACCCTTCAGCTGCTCCTGCCGATCGGCATCAGCTTCTACACCTTCCACGGGATCTCGTACACGGTGGACGTGTACCGCCGGCACATCGATGCGGTCGACGACCTGCCCACGTTCGCGGTGTTCGTCGCCTACTTCCCGCAACTGGTCGCCGGCCCCATCGGCCGCGCCACGATCCAGCTCCCCCAGTTCCAGTCCGACCGTAAGGTGCCCGATGAGGACGCGGCCCGCTCCGGTGCGTGGCTGATCGTCATCGGCTTGCTCAAGAAGGTCGTGGTCGCCGACTCACTCGCGCCGATGGTGAACGAGACGTGGGCGCTGATGGAGCAGCGGAGCGCCCTGGCGCTCGTGCTCGGGGCGATCGGCTTCTCGCTGCAGATCTACGGTGACTTCTCCGGGTACACCGACATCGCCCGCGGTGTGTCGCGTCTGTTCGGGATCGAACTGCTGCGCAACTTCGACCAGCCGTACCTCTCCCGGAACATCACAGAGTTCTGGCGTCGCTGGCACATCTCGTTGTCGACCTGGCTGCGGGACTACCTGTACGTGCCGCTCGGTGGGAACCGCCGGGGGGCCTCGCGGGCATCGTTCAACCTGTTCGCCACGATGCTCCTCGGCGGTCTGTGGCACGGCGCCGCGTGGACGTTCGTCGTCTGGGGCGCGCTCCACGGGCTGTTCCTCATCGTCAGCCACCGCCGCGACCGGCCCATCCTCACCGGCTTCCGGTCGATCCCCTCGGTCGTGGTGACCTTCGGGTTGGTGACGTTCGCGTGGATCTTCTTCCGCTCGGACTCGCTGAGCGATGCGCTGCGCTTCATCGAGGGGATCGTGACGCTCCAGGGCGGTTCCACCGACTGGTCGCTGCTGGCGCTGCTGGTGTTCGTCGGACCGCTCCTCCTCGCCCTCGACCTCGCCCAGCGGGTCAAGGGCGACGACGCCTTCCTCGCCTCGCTGCCCTCGCCGTTGCAGGGTGCCACTGTCGGCGCGTCGCTCCTGTTGCTCATCGTCTTCTCGGGAGGTGCCGGTGAGCCGTTCATCTACTTCCAGTTCTGAGCCCGAGACGACCGACAAGCCGACCCCGCCAGCGCTCGGAGACGCGCCCGCCGGCGGCCGTGGCGGCCACCGAGTGCACCCGGGCCGCCACCGGCGCACGCGGTCCGTAGTCCTGTGGGCGCTGGTCTTCAGCCTAGGAATCCTCCTCGTTGCCGAGTTGGGCGTGCGCGCCCTCGGCGACCTGCCGGCCAACCGCACCTGGCCCGATGCCGAGAGCCAGTTCAAGGCCGAGCACGCGGCCGACGTCCAAGCCCGCGGCGGGCGCGAGCCGGTGATCTTCGCCGGCTCCAGCGTGTCGGACGCCGCCTTCGACCCTGCGGTCGCCACGGAGGCTGCCGGACTCGATGTCGAGTCCTTCAACTACGCACAGGAGGGCTCGTTGAGCGAAACCACCGCGCGGTTCCTGGACGCTGCCGTGATCGACGAGGTGGACCCCGATGTCGTCGTCATCGGGGTCTTCCCGGGCGACATCGGCGCCAGTCCGACCAACGCGGCCGCCCTCGGCGACGAGCTGGCGCGCTCGCGTGGCTACCGCCTCGCGAGCGGCTCGCCCACCGTCGCCGACCGCATCGACGACGCAGCCACGAGCCGGTCGGCCCTGGTCGCGCACCGGGAGATCGTCCGAGACCCGGTGCGCCTGCTGCGCTGGCTGCGCTCGCCCACCACACCGGCATACCTCGACGAGGAGACCGGCGCGCTGCTGCGCCACCGCGACGTGATCTACGAGCCGCCTGCATCGGCGCCCGGTGGCGATGATGGCGACGAGCTGGCACCGGTCGGCCCCCAGGTCGCGGCGCTGAAGGGCCTGGCCGATCGGTTGGCGGCTGACGGCCGTCGCCTCGTGGTCGTCGAGCTTCCCGTCCTCGAGACCGCGGCCGATGCACTGGACGAGGCCGCGCGCGACCTCACGCACCGGAAGATGATCGAGGTGGAGGAGGCAGGCTGCGCCGAGCGTCTCGACCTGCGCTCGCTGGTCCAAGACGAGAGCTTCTGGTCCGACTCGAGCCACGTCAACGCGGCCGGCACCAAGGCCGTCAGCACAGCGGTGGGCGAGTGGCTCGCCGCCAACCCGGATGCGCCGCCGGGCTGCTGAGCCGGCACGGCCGAACGGGAGGCCTCCGCCGGGGGTCAGAGCGCCTGGACCGCGAGGCTGAGCAACGCCATCGATGCGATCACCGCGGAGACGAGCCAGGCCCAGAGGCCGACGAGGATCGCCAGCCAGAGGTTCTTGAGCCGGTCCGGCGCGAACGGGACGAGGTAGGCGTGGCGCTCGGGGTCTGGCGACGCGAGTCCGATCACGCTGCTGATGAGCCGGCCCGTGCTCATCGCGCGCCGGACCTTCCCGAGCCCTGCGGCCTTGGCCGCCTTGCGGGCCCGGACCGTCCCGGCGAGCTTGTGCAGCTCCGGGCTGCCCTTGGCCCGAAGCACCAGGTCCTGCGCCTGGGCGATCACCTCGGCCGGGTGCTTCACCGCGGCCGAGAGTGCCCGGATCCGGATCAACACGTAGACCGCGACCGCGAGGGTTCCGCCGCCGCCGGCAACTGCGATCGCGGCACCCGGGAGCGAGTTGTGCCACGCCCAGAACCCGAGCAGCAGCGCCGCCAGCCCGGTCGCCGCGGCCGCGACGCAGACGAGCTCGATCGTCCGATGGACCACGCTGATCGTGACCGAGAGCCCCTTGGCCCCGTTGCGCGTGAGAACCGCCAGGACCGTCGAGGCATCGTCCTCGCCCACGGGCGGCTCCACCGGCACAGGCTCGCTCACCACCTCACCCTACGAGCCGACTCCCACGAACTTTCGATGCGAACCTTTGCCATCGAAAGTTCGTTCTCTTGGGGGAGGCGACCGGGTCAGGGACGGCCGCGGCCGAGGACGTAGCAGGCGATGGCGGCGGCGGCGCCGACGTTGAGGGAGTCGACGCCGCCGTGCAGGGGGATGCGGACCCGTCGACCGACGCGGGCCATGGTCTCCTCGGTCAGGCCCGGGCCCTCGGCGCCCAGCACCAGTGCCACCTTCTCGTCGGGGGCGAGCACGACGTCGTCGATCGGCTCGGCCGCCGGGTCTGGCGTCAGGGCCAGGAGCGAGAAGCCGGCGTCGACCACCTGGTCGATGCCCTCGGGGAACCGCCTCGTCCGGGCCCACGGGAGCGCGAACACCTCGCCCATCGCCACCCGGGACGCCCGCCGGTAGAGCGGGTCGCAGCACGACGGGTCGAGCAGCAGCGCATCGGCCCCGAGGCCCATGGCGCTGCGGGCGATGACCCCGAGGTTGGTGGGGTTGTTGACGTTCTCCAGCACCACGGCGCGAGTCGCAGCGGCCAGCACCTCGGTGATGTCGCGGTCGGGGCCCCGGTCGAGCGAGGCGATCAGGCCCCGGTGCATGGCCATGCCGGTGATGCGCAGCACCACCTCCTGGCCCGCCGCGTAGACGGGCACCTCCGGGCCGACGGCGTCGGGCAGCGGCAGCGTGCGAGTGGCGTCGACCAGGACGGAGCGGAGGCGGTACCCGGCCCGTACCGCGCGCTCGACCACGAGGTCGCCCTCCGCGATGAAGATGCCCGCCAGGTCGCCGCCGGGCGACTCTCGACGCCGTCGCAGCTCGTGGTCGCGCAATCCGAGGAACTCCTCGATGCGCGGGTCGGCGGGGTCGCTGACGGCGATGGGCGAGCGGGGCACGGAGCCGATCATGGCCGATGCGCGCCGCCGCCCCTCAGGCCAAGGCGCGGGAGGACCGGCTGGTGGCGTCGTGCCAGGCTGCGATCAGGCGGTCGAGGCCCTCGTCGACGTGGCTCTGGGGGCGGTCGACGCAGAACCGCAGGTGCCGGTCCGGGGCATCGGCCAGGACGTGGGCCGAACCGGGGGTCACGTGGACGCCGTGGCGACGAGCGAGCGCGACGAACGGGGTGGCATCGGCGACGGGCAGCCCGGGCCACAGGGCGGAGCTGCCCGCGGGCTGGTCCAGGTCCCACGACGGCAGCTCGGCGTGGACGCGGGCGGTGGCGTGGTGCGTGGCCGCCTCCAGCTCGCGGCGGCGCCGCTCGGCCATCTCCGGCAGGTGGGGGAGCAGCTGGAGCGCGAGCAGCTGCGATGGGACGGACGCACCCAGGTCCGTGGCCAGGCGAACGCCGGCGATGCGCTCGCCCACGACGCCGGTGGCGCGCACCCAGCCGACCCGCAGCGCGGCCCACGCCGTCTTCGACAGCGACTCCACGGTGACGACGGGCGCGACCCGGCAGGCCTCGGCCATCGAGGGCCGGGGTCGCCCGGTGAAGACCAGGTCGGCAAGCGTGTTGTCCTCGATGACGACCGCGTCGCCGTGGGCGTCGAGCACCTGGGCGATGGCCCGTCGCCGAGCGGCGGACAGGACCCGGCCCGTGGGGTTGTGCACCCCGGTCTGGAGGTAGACGGCAGCGGGCTGCTCGGTCGCGAGGACGTGCGCCAGGGCTTCGGGGTCGATGCCGCCGGGGCCTTCGGGCAGTGCGACGGGCCGGGCCCGCTGGTGGTCGATGAGGTCCAAGATGCCGGGGTAGCTCGGGACCTCGAGGGCCACCGCCGCTCCGGCGGGCACGGTGGCCGCGAGGGCCAGGCCGATGGCGTGGTGGGCGCCGTGGGTCACCTGGATGTGGCTGGCCTCGGTGGGCCGGCCGAGGTCGGTCTGGACCTGGGCGAGCGCCTCGCGCAGGGTCGGCAGGCCGTGGGGCTCGAGCAGTCCGCGGCCGGCGACGAGGTCGGCGGTGGTGAGCGAGAGCGGGGGGAGGTGCGTCCCGTCGGTGGGCACGACCGCCGCCAGGTCGATGCCGGCACCCCGGTTGACGAAGTGCGTGCCGACGCGGTGCCCGGTGATGACCTCACCGGGTCCGACCACCTCGGTGCCGCGGCCCTGGCGCGAGCGGATGAGCCCTTCGCCGCGCAGCTCGTCGAGGGCGGTGGTGACGGTGCTGCGGCTGACGGTGAGCAGCGCGGCCAGGTGGCGTTCGGCGGGGAGCCGGGCGCCGTCGGGGAGCATCCCCCCGGTGATCGCCTTGCGGAGGCCCTGGGCGAGCCGGCGGGCCAGGGTGCCGTGGCCCTCGGCCGACCAGTCCCCGAGGAGCCCGGTCAGCTGCTGGTCGCTCACCAGCGGGCCCATTGGCCCGGAGATTGGACTGGTCGACATCCAGCCAATCTTGCCGCATTGGCCCGTGCGGTGCACGGCCAATCTGGCGACGATGGGTCCCATGTTCGCTCCCTGGTGCCCGACCTGCCGCTCCCGGATGCTGCTCGGCTCGCGCCGGGTGGTGGCCATCGAGCGCGGCCCTGGCGGGCTGCGGGCGGTCCTGCGGTGCCACTGCGGCACCCTGATCACCTGGTCGGCGGACGGGGTGGACGGGAACCCGCCGGACGTCGCCGACACCCACGCCGCTGGCGCTCAGGACCCGATGGTGATGAGCCGCTCCGTGCCGTCGGGGGCCACGGCGGTGATGGTGGGGGCCACGAAGCTCGACACGTAGAGGGTGCCGTCGGCGGCGAACGCCAGGTTGTCGAACGGAGCGCCCTGCTCGACCGTGTGCACGACCTCGGAGGTCTTGGCCTCCACGTCGATGGCGATCACCTCGCCCGAGATGTTGGCCAGCACGTAGGGCCTCCCGTCGGCGTCGGTCGCTCCGGCGGCCACGGCAGGCAGGCCCTCGACGAGGGTGGTGACCGTGCCGGTGGCCGGGTCGATGAGCACGGCCGAGCTCGGCCCGGTGAGGCCGCCGGCGGGAGCGACGAGGGTGCCGTCGTCGAGCACGCCGAAGGCGTTGACGTCCGGCAGGTCCTCGGCGACGACCTGCGCGGTGGCGTCTGCGACCGGTGCGCCGCCGTCGGTCTCGAGGGCGTAGAGGTTGCCTCCGGGGCCGTAGGTGCCGACGAAGAGGGTCCCGTCGGAGCCGAACTCGAGGGGGTTGATCCCGACCTCGATGGTCGCCACCACCTCGTAGGTGCCATCCGCGATGCGGCCGAGGTCGCCGTTGCCGAAGCCGGTGGTCCACACCGACCCGTCGGGGGCCAGGGCGACATCGTCGGGGCCGGCGCCCTCGGCGTCGATGCGCTGGAGGATGGCGCCGGACTCGGCATCCACCTGCAGCACGATGTCGTCTTCGATGCTGGCCACCCAGATCGTGTCGCCCTGCACCGTGATCCCGTTGATGGAGGTCGGCGGCGTCTGGTCCTCGAGCGGTTCGGCCGCCGCGGTCGTGGTCGTCGAGGCGGCAGGCGGCTCGGCGCTGGTGGTCGTGCGGTCGGTGCCGCCGCCGCTGCTCGGATCGGAGCCGTCGGAGGAGCAGCCTGCCCCCGCGAGAGCCAGCACGGCCACCATCACCACCAAGGTTCGCTTCATGGCGGGTGACGCTACGCTCCCGCACCCCTCGGGCGGCGCCCGACGAAGTCCTTGACCTCTGAGGGGCTTCGGTTTACCGTCACCCGGAACTCAGCCCCATCCAGCTCGGATCCGTGCAGGTCCGGGTTGTATTCGCGCTGCTGCGCCCGCTAGGGTCGCCCTTCGCCGTGGTGCAGCGTGCTGGCTCTCAGAAATGGTTGATCGAAGCGA
>CAZCVS010000149.1:0-7348 GCA_964501845.1 uncultured Iamiaceae bacterium | reverse complement strand
ATGCACGAGATGACGACCGACCACATCCACGAGGAGATCCAGCTCCTCGCCATCGACTTCTCGACCATGTTCTTCGAGACGCTCGCCCCGGTCCCCGCCTGGGCCGAGCACTACCGGGCCCACGACCAGCGGCCCCACTACCGGTACCTCCGGGTCGTCCTCCAGGCCCTCTCCCACCTGCGCGGCGGCGACCGGTGGCTCCTCAAGTCACCGCAGCACCTCGAGCAGCTCCCGGTCCTCGCGGACGTGTTCCCCGACGCCACCGTCGTCGTCACCCACCGCGATCCGGTGGCTGTCACCGTCTCGATGGCGACGATGGTCGCCTACACGTCGCGGATGCACGCCAGCCCGGTAGATGCTGTGGCCCTCGGGCGCTCCTGGGCCGACCGCATCGAGGCGATGCTCAGCGCCTGCCTCCGCGACCGTGACGTGCTCGGCCCGGAACGCTCGCTCGACGTTCGCTTCGACGACTTCATGGCCGACGACCTCGGCACCGCTCGACGCGTCCTCGAACTGGCCGGCCACCCCGCCACACCCGAGGCCGACGCGGCGATGCGCGCCTACCTCGACACCCACCAGCGCGGCCGGCTGGGCCGCATCGACTACCGGGCTGCCGACGTGGGCCTCGACCTCGACGAGCTCCGGGATCGCTTCGCCCCCTACACCGCCCGCTTCCTCTGACCGCCTTGGTGCTGGTTGACACGATTAAGTGACGTCGGTACCGTGCCCAGCGAGCCGACGGACGAGGTCCGACGCGCTCCGAAGGGGATGAACACATGGACCGACGGCTCTTTCTCCACCGCGCCCTCAGCGCCGCTGCCGGAGGGGCGGTGGTGGGCATGCTTCCGGCGACGGCCGCCCTCGGCCAGACCGCAGAGCCGGGGGTCGGCCCCTACGGCCCGCTGGCGACCGAGCCCGATGAGAACGGCCTCCTGCTGCCCGAGGGCTTCACCTCGCGCATCATCGGGGTCGCCGGGGAGGCGGTCTCGGGCACGGACCACGAGTGGCACCTCTACCCCGACGGTGCGGCGACGTTCCCGACCGACGACGGCGGGTGGATCTACGTCTGCAACAGCGAGGTCTTCGACTTCATCGCCCCCGAGTCCGGCGGGGTGAGCGCTGTGCGCTTCTCCTCCGACGGCAAGGTCGTCGACGCCTACCGGGTGCTCGAGGGATCGAACTCCAACTGTGCCGGCGGGCCGACGCCGTGGGGGACGTGGCTGTCGTGCGAGGAGAACATCGGCGAGCAGGGCCGGGTCTGGGAGTGCGACCCCTCCGGCGCCGACGACCCCGTCGCGCACGAGGCGATGGGGCTGTACGCGCACGAAGCGGTGGCGGTGGACCCCGCCGGCAAGGCGCTGTACCTCACCCAAGACCACCCGGAGGGGCTCCTGTACCGGTACACGCCGACGGCGTACCCGGACCTGACGAGCGGGCTCCTCGAGGCGTGCACGGTCGCGGACGACGCCACCGTGACCTGGCAGGAGGTCCCCGACCCCACGGGGAGCTCGACCCCGACGCGCGAGCAGGTCCCCGGCGCGACGACGTTCAACGGCGGCGAGGGGATCTGGTACCACGACGGTTGGATCTGGTTCACCACCAAGGGCGACCACTCCGTCCACGGGATCGACCTGGCGGAGCAGCGCCACGAGGTCCTGTGGCGGGGCGACCCCGAGGGGCTCGGCGTGGAGGGCGCGGTGCTCTCCGGTGTCGACAACATCACCGTCGAGTCCGGCTCCGGCGATCTGTTCGTGGCCGAGGACGGGGCGAACATGGAGGTCGTGATGATCACCGCAGACGGTGTCGTGGCACCGTTCGCCCAGATCACCGGCGCCGAGCACGAGGACTCGGAGGTCACCGGCCCGTGCTTCGACCCCAGCGGCCAGCGCCTGTACTTCAGCAGCCAGCGCGGACCGACCCCACGGTCGCCGAAGGAGCTGCTCCCGGAGTCCCAGATCGAGGTGCCCGGCGGCGGCGGCATCACCTACGAGGTGACCGGCCCCTTCCGTGGAGCCGAATCGGCGGAGCCCACCTCCCCGACGACCACCTTGCGCACCGCCGGCACAGACGGTGCGAGCGACGCCGACGGTGGCGATGACGACGGCGGCATCGACCCGGCAGGCGTCGCGGTCGTCGGCGCGGTCGTGGCCGCGGCCATCGGTGGGACCATCGCCTTCCGCCGACGCCGAGACCAGACAGACTCCTGACCCGGTCGCCTTCGACACCCGGCGCGCCCACCGGCCCGTCGTCGAGCGTCCGGGTGGACCCGTCAGCTCTCCTCGTCAGGAGCGGGTGAGCAGCGAGGTCAGGTGGATGGCGCGTGACGAGGACCCGACGAGGATCTCGTAGGTGCCGGCGGGCGCGTGCCAGTCCGTGCGCTCCGGGTCCCAGAAGGCGAAGGCCCGCTCGTCCAGCGTGATCTCCACGGTCGTGGTCGCACCCGGGTCGAGCACGACCTTCTCGAAGCCCTTGAGCTCCCGGTCTGGACGTTCGACCTCGGCATCGAGGTGCCGCACGTACACCTGGACGACCTCGCGGCCCGCCCGCTCACCGGTGTTGGTGACCTGGACCGACACCACGGCACCGTCGCCGCCGGTATCCGGGGCGACACCGAGCGACGAGTACTCGAACGTCGTGTACGACAGGCCGTGGCCGAAGCACCAGCGCGGCTCGACCCCGCGGGTGTCGTAGTGGCGGTACCCGACGAAGACGCCCTCCTCGTAGGAGACCGACCCGTCGGCACCGGGGAAGTGACCGTACGCCGGAGCGTCCTCGAGCCTCACCGGGTAGGTCGTGGTGAGGCGGCCGCTGGCATCGGCATCGCCGAACAGCACGGCGGCGAGGGCCGCACCGGTCTCCTGGCCCAGGTACCCGAGCTGGACGACCGCCGCGGGTGCGTCGGCCCAGTCCATGGTGACGGGCGTGGCCGCGTTGACCACCACCACCGTCCTGGGGTTGGCGGCCGCCACCCGCTCGATCAGCTCGACCTGCTCAGGTGGGAGGTCGATGGTGTCCGCGTCCATCCCTTCGGTGACGCGCTCCTCGTGACCGACCACCACGACCGCGACCTCGGCCTCGGCGGCGGTCCGGACCGCTCGCTCGACGGCATCGGACCGGGCAGGCGGGCTCACCGCGATCGTCAGACCATCGAGGGCGATGGGGCCGTCGACCGGGGCCGCGTCGAACTCGGCGACGACCTCGTAGGTCGTACCGGCGACGAGGTCGACCTCGCACTCGATGGGGACCGTGAAGATGCCGAGCAGACCCGCGCCGGCCGGAGCTCCGGTGGTGTCGCCGATCAGCTCGCCGTCGAGGTACAGGCGTCCGGTGCCCACCGCGGAGATGGAGAGCGTCCAGCGGCCGGTCGCATCGGGGGCGAGCATGGTGGCCATCCGGGCGGAGAAGTCACCGATGGCCACGCCGGGCGCGGGCTCACCGAACCAGGTGGCCGAGGTCTCGAGCAGGCTCTCGCTGCGGATGGGCTCGCCCGCGAGGTCACCGCGCGCGAAGTAGTCGAGTGCGACGGCGCGCCCGCCGGCGCTCGATGCCACCATCCGCCCGGTGATGGGTGCGGACCGCGGCACCACCCGGCCGGTCTCGAACGTCACCGAGCCGGGCTCGGCGCGGTCGGTGATGCCCTCGAGCGGTGTGCTCACGTAGGGCGGCGTCACCTGGGCACTGCCGCCGCCCTGGTACTCCGGCTGATCGGCCCGCCAGCCGATCACGGCGACCGTGGGCGCGGCGGCGGCATCGAGGGGCAGGACCCCGTCGTTGGCGAGCAGCACGATGCCCTCGGTCGCGGCCTCCCGTGCCACCCGGGCGGCGTGGGTCGGATCGGCGATCCGCTCGCCCGGCGCGGCGGGCCGACGCGACGGAGCGGTCCGCTCGATCAAGCCGAGGATCCGATCGGCGGCCTGAGCCACATCCTCAGGAGCGATGTCGCCGGCTTCGATCGCGGCCGCGAGGTGGGACCCGAGGAACTGGGCCGGTCCCGGCATCTCCAGGTCCAGCCCCGCGGTGAGCGCATCGGCGCTGTGGGCACCGAACCAGTCCGACACCACCACCCCGTCGAACCCCCACTCCCCTCGGAGCAGATCGGTGAGCAGCCCCCGGTGCTCGCTGCAGTACTGGCCGTCGACGCGGTTGTAGGCGGCCATCACCGACCACACACCGGCGCGGCGCACGGCGGCTTCGAACGGCGGGAAGTAGATCTCGCGCCGGGTGCGCTCGTCCACCCGGACGTCGATCTCCATGCGGTCGGTCTCCTGATCGTTCAGCGCGAAGTGCTTGACCGAGCAGGCCACACCCTGGCTCTGGACGCCTTCGATGTACGCCACCGTGATCTCGGCGGTGAGGTACGGGTCCTCCGAGTAGGCCTCGAAGCACCGACCGCCGAGGGGATGGCGGTGGATGTTGACCGTCGGGGCGAGAAGCACGCTGGCGCCCTTGGACCGCGCCTCCTCCCCCAGCAGCCGGCCGACCCGCTCGATCAGCTCGCGGTTCCACGTCGATGCCAGCGCCGTCCCGCAGGGCAGCGATGCCGACGTCGCCCCGGTGAACACGAAGCCGCGAGCACCGCTCGGTCCGTCGGTCAGTCCGAGGCCGGGCACGCCCAGGCGCTCGACGCCCGCGCTGTGCCACATGTCGGCACCGGCGGTCAGGGTTGCCTGCTCCTCGGCCGTCAGGTCCGACGCTGCGGGTGCGGGTCCGCTCGCCGCGGGTGGCACCGTGGCCGTCACGACGCGCTCCCGAAGGCGGCGCGCAGGGCGGCGCCGGCCTCGGCCGCCGCCACCTGGGCGTCGTCGAACGTGCCGCCCGTGGTGAAGAACCCGTGGATCATGCCGTCGTACTGGGAGAGGGTCGCCGCGACGCCGGCCGCACGCAGCTTCTCGGCGTAGGCCTCACCGTCGAGGCAGAGCACGTCGTACTCCGCGGTGATGATCAGCGCGGGTGGCAGGCCGGTGAGGTCCGCGTTGATCGGGCTGATCTCCGGCTGGTCGAGGTCGACGCCGTCCCCGGCGTAGACGCGCAGGGCCTTCACCTTCCCGCCCGGGGCCAGGAGGTGGAACTCGCGCCCGCTGGTGCTGTCGTCGGAGGCACCGACCACCGGGTAGACGAGGACCTGGAGCCGCAGCGCGGGCCCACGGTCACGGGCCCGCAGGGCCACAGCAGCAGCGAGGTTGCCGCCTGCGGAGTCGCCGGCGATCGCGAGGGCGCCGGGGTCACCGCCGATCGACGCGGCGTGGTCGGCCACCCACTGCAGGGCGGCCTCGCAATCGTCGAGCGGGGCCGGGTAGCGGACCTCGGGCACCAACCGGTAGCCGACGCTCACCACGATCGAGCCGGCCTCCTGCGCCAGGTGGCGGCAGGCGGTGTCGTGCTCGTCGATGCTGCCGGCGAAGAAGCCACCGCCGTGGAACCACATCGTGACCGGCAGCGGCCCGGTGCCTTCGGGCGTGTAGATGCGGATCGGGAGCTCGCCGCCGGGACCGGGGATCGTGCGGTCGATGACCGACACCAGATCCGGCCCGGTGCCACCGGCGGTGTTCATCGAGGCCATGACCTCGCGGATCATCTCGACGTTGTCGACGGTGATCTCGGGCATCTCCATGTCGGCGGGGATCAGGTCGACGATCTCCTGGGCCGCGGGGTGCAAGGGCATCAGACGCTCCTGGTCGGGGTGGTGGAAGTGGAAGTGGAAGTGGAAGTGGTGGTGGACGAGGGTTCGCCAGCGGCGGTGTCGGGACGGTCGGGCGCTGAGGCCGGTGACGGCTCAGCGGACGAGGCGGCTGCGCCCGAGCGCTGGATCGCCCGCTCGTCCGTGCCGAGGTACGAGGCGACGACGCGCGGGTCGTCGCGGACCTGCTCGGGCGGTCCTTCGGCGATGATGGTGCCGGTCTCGAGGCAGTAGACGCGGTCGCTGATGCCCATCACGAACGGCATGTCGTGCTCGATCACGAGCAACGACGCGCCCAGCTCGGACTGGATGCGGGTGATCAGCGGCCCGAACGCCTCGGTCTCGCGCTGGGCGACGCCGGCGGTGGGCTCGTCGAGGCAGATCACCCGGGGCTCGAGGGCCAGGATGCACGCCAGCTCGCAGATGCGGCGGGTGCCAGTCGACAGCGTCCCGACGAAGTGGTCGGCGTAGGCACCGAGGCCGAGGTAGTCGACGAGCTCCCGCGCCCGGGCCAGCTGCTCGCGGTCGCGCCGCCGCCAGGCCGGGAGGCCGACGAGCACGGGGATCATCCGGGTGGGCAGCACCCGCTCGTGCGCCAGCGCCACCGTCTCGAGGACGGTCAGGTCGCCGAACAGCCGGGCGTCCTGGAAGGAGCGCCCGAGGCCCCGCTCCGCCCGGCGGGTCGCCGCGAGCTCGGTGATGTCGTCACCGAGCAGCTCGACGCGCCCCTCTGAGGGGAGGAACCCGCCGATGGCGTTCATGATCGTCGTCTTGCCGGCGCCGTTCGCGCCGATGAGCCCGACGACCTCGTTCTGGCCGAGGCGGAGGTCCACGCCGTCGACGATGCGCCGCCCTCCGAGCGAGACCGTGAGACCGTGCACGGTGAGGCTCGCCGCGTCCGCAGGCGGCGGCGAGTCGTCGCGCCGCGAACTGGTCGGCGAAGCGGCCAGGCGAACCGCCGGCGGTCGAGCAGCGTCCGGGGGAAGGCGCCGCTCGACCGCTCGGACGATGGCTCCCCGGATGGCGTAGGCCACCTGCACCAGCCCACCGGGGAAGTACATGATCAGCACCAGCAGCCCGATCCCGGACGTGAGCAGGCTCACCGTCTCGTTGCTGCCGAAGACCGCGGGGAGCCCGACCACCCAGAGCGTGCCCATCACGGCACCGGCCGCCGAGGCCAGACCGCCGATGACGGCCATCGACACGGCCGAGAGAGACATGTCGACGGGGAACTGGTCGGCTCGGGCGTTGGTGATCAGCGCCATCAACAAGGCGCCGGCGAACCCGGCGAGGCCGCCGGCGAGGGCGAAGGCCGACAGCTTCGTCGCCCGGGGCGAGATCGTGAAGGCGGTGGCCGATGCCTCGTTGTCTCGCACCGCGATGAGCGCACGGCCCACCCCCGAGCGGCGCAGCCGGTTGGCCAGCAGCACGACCACGACGAGCGACCCGAGGCACGCCAGGTAGAAGGTGCGGCGGTCGCTCAGGTCGAGCGTCCCGATCCGCAGGTGCGACGGCTCGTAGCGCGCTGCGTCGCGGCCGGCGTTGAAGATCCGCTGGTTGAACAGCCAGGCGTAGGCCGCGTTGGCGAAGGCCAAGGTGACGATCGCCAGGTACATGCCCCGGACCCGGAACGACGGGATGCCCATGACCACCGCGGCCAGGACGCAGACC
>CAZCVS010000148.1:0-7433 GCA_964501845.1 uncultured Iamiaceae bacterium | reverse complement strand
TACCCGGAACCTCCGTCGTACCCGGAACCTCCGTCGTACCCGGAACCTCCGTCGTCGTCGGCGCCTCGGTCGTGGTGGGCGCCTCCGTCGTCGTGGTCGAACCGGCCGGAAGCTCGTCGCAGTCCGGGCGGGTGATCACATTGGTGTCGAGGGTGACCGCGCCGGCGCGAGCCAGCAGGCGGCCCTGGAACGACGCATTGGTGGTGGCGGTGATCGACTGCATCGCCATGACGGTGCCCACGAACGCCGTGCGGGTGCCGAACGTCGCCGAGGAGCCGATCTGCCAGTACACGTTGCAGGGGTTGGCACTGCCGATGAGCACGATGCTGCTGTCGGTCGCGGTCACGATGGTCTCCGCGGACTTGAACACGAAGACCGCGTCCGGGTCGCCCATGGCGTCGAGGGTCAGGGTGCCGGTCACCTCGAGGGTGGCACCGGTGTAGACGCCGGCGCCGAGGGTGCGTCCGCCGAGCTCCGGAACGGTGGAGGTCTCGGGTCCGCGGCCGGCGGCATCGTCGTAGGCCAGCGTCAGGTCCGACTGGCCCTGGAGCGCATGAGCATCCGCGCTGTGGATCGTGCCGTTCACCAGGCCGGGCGGGAAGCCGCTGATGGTGCCGGTCGGGCTGGCGCCGAGGTGGCCGTTGACGACCGAGTCGCCGGTGTTGGTGACGCCTGAGCCAGCCAGCACGGCGTAGCTCGTCGCGGTGCCGAGGCCGACGGGCCCGGCCTCGGCCCGGCCGGCGCCGACCACGAGGTACGCAGCGACGATGAGGAGGACGATGGCAAGCCCCAGGGGCTTGCGGGGTGATCGGACGACCTTGGTGGTCACGGGACGTGCCTTTCGTGGACGGTCCCGGAACGGTTGGGTCCAAGGCGGTCGGCCTGGTGCCGGCCCCTCTCCATCGGCAGGATGAAGCAGAACACAAGGCAATCTCGTGCAACAAAGAAGAATGAGACCCTAGTAATTTACTCAAAAATACGGGAACAACATAAACATTGGATCGGCCCGGCGCGTCAGGTGGACCCCAGCGAGGGTTCACCGCGCCGAAACCTGCTCGACGCCGTCGGCTCCTAGGTTCAAGCGTGCGCTTCGCTCCTCGTCGTGGTGCGGGCTGGGCCGCACCACGACGAGGAGTGCGCCAAGGGGGAGCGCCTCAGTCGTGCTGGTCTCGGAAGCTCAACGGGTCGAGGCGCTGGTCCTTGGTGGGATCGGTGAACCCGTCGGGGATCGGCAGCTCGCGATCGCGCCGGTACCGGGCATAGTCGATGACCTCGGAGCGCTGGTTCTTGACGATGGCCTCGGCCAGGTTGACCGTGGTGTCGTCGCGGCCGTGGCGAGCGGCGTAATCGGCCATGTGGAGACCGGCGAGGTGGTGCTCGGACATCAGCGCGATCCACAGCGCCTCGGCCTCCTCGCCGGTTGCGGCCTCGAGCTCGGCCATCTGCTCCTCGGTGGCGAGGCCCGGCATGTCGTCGATCGGCACCGGCTCACCCATCCAGCCCATCACCTCGCCGCCGTCGAGATCGTCCGACGGCAGCGCGTTCGGGTCCTCCTCGCCGGGCTCCGACGCGTGACCGAAGCGGTCGAGCGTCGCGGAGAAGATGCCCTGCTCGTAGCGCTGGCCGACGACGACCTCGGTGGCGAACTTCTTGAGACCGTCGTCGACGTCGTCCTTGGCCAGCAGGAGCAGCGCCATCTGCACAGCCTGCTCGTGGTGGTAGCCCATGTCCTGCATGAAGCCCACGTCGACGTCGTTGAGGGGATCGGCGCTGCCCGAGTTGTCACCGACCACGTAGGCGATGGCACCGACGAGGAACGCCACGGCCGCCACCAGCACGATCACCTGGCCGGTCGACAGCCACCGACCCCCACGGCTCGGACCGGCCCCGCCATCTGGTTCGGCAGCGCCATCGGGGGCGGGATCTGGCTCATCGACGACCGACACGGACCCTCCTGGGGAAAGCGGACGACGCCATCCTGCCAGCACCGACCCCGAGATGGGGGCCGGCGCGTCGTGCACCGGCCTCCATCGGGTGGATCTGAGCCGTCCCGCCTGGCGAGCCACCTCAGCCCGACCCAGCCGAACCGCAACCCGGCGAAGCGGGTGGATCCGTACGAAGAGATGTGGGTCCCCTCCGGACCATGACGTGAGCAGACGGGGTCTCCCCAGGTTCCGCCCGTGACCGATGCAACACCGAGCCGCTTCGCCAGCCTACCTACCAGTAGGTAGGCTGGCGATCGGTACCCTCACCAGCGAAGCGAGACCAGATGAAGCTGCACGGCATCGAACGAGCGCCCGACGAGCGCGTCAACTGGAAGACGTCGTTCCCGTTCTTCTTGGTCCACGCCCTGGTCCTGCTCAGCTTCGTCACCGGTGTCGACGCGACCGCGGCGGTGATCTTCCTGGTCATGTACTGGGGCCGGATGTTCTTCATCACCGCCGGCTACCACCGCTACTTCTCCCACCGCTCGTACAAGCTGAGCCGGCCGATGCAGTTCGTGATGGCGTTCGGTGGCGGCATGTCCGCCCAGAAGGGCGCCCTGTGGTGGGCCAGCCACCACCGCAACCACCACCGCTACTCCGACACGGAGCTGGACCTCCACTCGCCCCAGAAGGGCTTCTGGTGGAGCCACGTGGGCTGGATCCTCTGCGACAAGAACAACGGCTGGGACGCCGACGGCATCCGCGACTTCAACAAGTTCCCGGAGCTGCGCTTCCTCACCAAGCACGACTGGATCCCGCCTTGGGTCGCGGGGGTGAGCTGCTACCTCATCGGCGGCTGGAGCGGGCTCGTGTTCGGCTTCCTCGGCTCCACCGTGCTGCTGTGGCACTCGACGTTCCTCGTGAACTCGCTCGCCCACGTCATGGGGCGTCGGCGCTACGCCACCACCGACACCAGCCGGAACTCCGCCATCATCGCCTTCCTCACCCTCGGCGAGGGCTGGCACAACAACCACCACTACTACCAAGCCTCGGCTCGACAAGGCTTCTTCTGGTGGGAGTTCGATGTCAGCTACTACATCCTCAAGGGCCTCAGCTTCGTCGGCCTGGTCAAGGACCTGAAGGAGCCGCCGGCCCGCGTGAAGGCGGCCGCGCGGGTCCGCGACGGCCAGTTCGACCAGGGCATGTTCAAGGCCTACTGGGGCAAGGCCGGAGCCGCCCTGCACAACGTGCGCCTGCACAAGGGCCACGAGATCGACCCGGTCCTGCTGGAGTCCGATCCTGAGCTGGCCACCCGCCGCGAGCAGCTCGAGGAGCTCATCGCCCAGAACCGGGCCGCCCTCCAGGAGCACGTGGCCAATGCCATGGCCCACGCCGAAGAGCTCGGCCGCCTCACCCGCCGCCAAGAGCGCCAAGCGACGGTGGACTGACCCCGACGACGCTTGCCCCAGCAAGGGCGAGGAATCGTTTCCGAGCGGAGCGAGCTCGGGGGGTGTGGGGGCAGAGCTTGCGGAGCCCCCCACACAGGGACGATCCGGCTTGCCGGTCGTCCCTGAGGACGCGGCGCCGTCAGGAGTTCCTCAAGTTCGAGGAACGGAGTGATGCTCCCATGTCGAGGAGCATCACAGCGACCGAGTGACGAGACCTACTCCAAGCCCTTTTCGAGCTTCACGAGGGCGTCGTCCTCGGTGACGTTGAGGGCGAAGGACAGCTCGGACACCAAGATGCCGCGGGCCCGCTCGAGCATGGACTTCTCGGCGGTGGAGAGGCCCTTGCCCTTCTCGCGCAGCGCCAGGTTCCGGACAACCTCGGCCACCTGGTAGACGTCGCCAGACTTCATCTTCTCCTGGTGGTTCTTGAACCGCCGGGACCAGTTGGCCGGCTCTCGCACGTCGCGCTTGGCGATCAGGCGGAACAGATCGTCGACGTCGGACTTGGAGATCGGCGGGCGCATGCCCACCTCTTCGGCCTTGTCGACCGGCACCGACAGCGTCAGGTCGCCGTGCACCATCTCGAGCACGAAGTACTCCTTGGTCTCACCCTGCAGCTCGCGCTTCACCTTCTTCTTGATGATGGCGGCGCCGTGGTGGGGGTAGACCACGCGATCGTTGACCTTGAACGACATCAGACTCCAGTTCCAGGGGTCGGGGGCGACCGATGGGGACGTGCCATTGTGCCAGACCTCGCCCGCAACCGGGCAACCGACGGCGAAGTTCGCCGCGGTGGCGGTTCTTGTCGACCGATCGGCTCGCACTCGACAAGAACGGATCAGACCCGCACGAAGACCGGGAGGTGGCGACCGTCGGCCAGTGGCTCCCAGGCGACGCTGACGGCATCTCCCACCTCGACCTCCCGCGCGCCGTCGCCGAGGACGTTGCTCAGCATCCGGACCCCCTCCGGGAGGTCGATGAGCGCAACGACGTACGGCGCCCGACCGGACATGCCGGAGTTGCCCGGGACCGGCATCTCGCTGCGGGCGTACACCGTGCCGGTGCCGGCGGCCAGCCGGAAGTCCAGATCCGCGCCGAGGCAGGCGGGGCACGCCTCCCGCGGGAAGTGGATCGCCCGATCGCACGGCCGGCACCACTGGATGACGAGGCGGGGCTCTCGAGTCGCGTCCCAGAACGGCTCGGCCGCCGGCGAGACCGGCGGCTGCCACCGATCGGGGGCGTCGGCGGGCGGGACGATGATCTGCGGATCGGTCATGCCGTGGCCTCCGTCCCGAGGATGATCGTCGACATGGCAGAGAGCACCCCACCGCTCCCGTGAGCCAGGGCCACCTCCGCACCCTCGACCTGACGGAGACCGCACTCCCCTCGCAGCTGGCGGACCGCTTCGACCAGCAGGAAGATCCCGAACATCCCCGGGTGGGTGTAGGCCAGACCACCGCCGGTCGTGTTCGACGGCAGCAGCCCGCCCGGAGCCAACACGCCATCAGCGACGAACGGCCCGCCCTCGCCCTTGGGACAGAACCCGAGGTCCTCGAGGAGCAGCAGGACCGTGATGGTGAACGAGTCGTAGATCTGGGCCACGTCGATGTCGGCGGGTGTGACGCCGGCGGCGGCGAAGGCGAGGGGCCCCGACACGGCGGCACCGGTGGTGGTGAGGTCGGGCATCTCGCTGATCATGGCGTGGGTGTGGCAGGTGCCGGTCCCCAAGACGAGCGCCGGCGGCTTGCGCAGCGTGCGAGCCCGTTGCGTGCTGGTGAGGACGACAGCGCCGGCCCCGTCGGTGACGAGGCAGCAGTCCAGCTTGTGCAGCGGCGACGCCTGCATCGGCGAAGCGAGCACGTCGTCGACGGTGATCAGGTCCTGGAGGCGGGCCCGAGGGTTCATCGCCGCCCAGGTGCGGGTGTCGACGGCGACCTGCGCCAACTGCTCGGCCGTGGTGCCGAACTCGTGCATGTGCCGGCTGGCGGCCAGGGCGTACGCGCCCATCGGCATGCGCATGGCGTAGGGCTGCTCCCACTCCGCTGAGGGGGTGGGGCCGGGAAGCGACTGGCGGCTCGTGTAGCCGCCCGCACCGCGCTTGAACGACGAGCGCGGGGTGGCCGCGTAGACCACGACGGCCACCTCGCACAGACCGAGGCTGATGGCGGCCGCCGCATGCTGGACGTAGATCTCGAAGCTGGACCCGCCGGTTTGGGTGGAGTCGGTCCAGCGCGGCGCGATGCCGAGGTACTCGGCCAGCTCCAGCGACGCGGCCCAGCCCGGCGTGGTGCACGTGAAGAGGCCGTCGACGTCGGCGATGGTCAGGCCGGCATCGTCGAGCGCCTCGCGGATCACCTGCACCTCGAGCGCCCGCACCGTGCCGTCGAGCTCGCCCGTGGGCGACACCGCATCGGCCACCCCGACGACGGCCGCAGCTCCTCGCATCGTTCGATCGACCACTCTTTGCACTCCTACTGCAATAACTGCCCGGGGCACGGTATCGTCTGGCCATGACCGATGAGGCACCGACGACCGTGATCGGGCTGAACCCGTTCGAGCCGGGCTTCTACGACGACCCGTACGCACAGTACGCGGCCATCCGCGAAGCCGACCCCATCAGCCAGACGGCGCTGGGTCCGTGGCTCATCACCCGATGGGCCGACGTTCACACGCTTCTCCGCAAGCCGGGGACCAGCGTCGAGGAGCGCAACATCGAGATGGGCGGACCGAGCCGCAGAGAGCAGATGAACGAGCTGCGGGCACAACAGGGTGCCCCGCCCATCGAGCGCAGCTTGGCGATCCTCAACATCGACCCGCCGGACCACACCCGCATCCGCAAGCTCGTCGCCAAGGCGTTCACGCCCCGGGCGGTCGAGCGCATCCGGGCCACGGCCGGCCAGCAGGTCGACGTGATCCTCGACGACCTCGCGAGGCGGGGCGAGTCCATCGACCTCATCGGCGAGCTGGCGTTCCCGCTCCCCTTCTCGGTGATCAACGAGATGCTCGGCATGCCCGAGGGTGGTGACACCATCGAGCTGCGGGCCTGGTCGCACACCATCACGCAGGTGCTCGATCCGCTCCTGGCCATGAAGCACCCGGAGGAGATCATCACCGCCTCGGTCAACATGCGCGGTGTCATCGCCGAGGCCATCGCATGGAAGCGCACCCGGGACGACGACGACATCCTGGCGGCGATGATCCACGCGGAGGAGGACGGCCAGCAGCTCACCGATGCCGAGCTGCTCGAGAACGTGATGCTCCTCTTCCTGGCCGGCCACGAGACCACCGTGAACCTCATCGGCAACGGCGTGAACGCCCTGCTCGACCACCCCGACCAGCTGCGCCGCCTCGCCGGCGATCCCTCCCTCGACGCCAACGCGGTGGAGGAGCTCCTGCGCTTCGACAGCCCGGTCCAGTTCTCCCGGCGCATCGCGCTGGAGCCGATCGAGATCGAGGGTGTGACCATCGAGCCGGGCGAGCTGGTGATGACCTGCCTGGGCGCCGCCAACCGCGATCCCCGGAAGTTCGGCCCCGACGCCGCCGAGCTCCGGCTCGACCGACCTGACGCCCGCGAGCACGTGTCGTTCGGCTCGGGCGTCCACCACTGCCTGGGCGCCGCCCTCGCCCGCCTCGAGGGGCAGGAGGCCATCGGCCGCCTTGTCCGCCGCTTCCCCGACATGGAGCGCGCCGGCGCTCCCACGCACAACCAGCGCATCGTCCTGCGGGGCTACGACGACCTCCCGGTCTCGCTCGGCTGACGCCGCCGAGCGAGCGACGAGGACCTACACGTCCAAGAAGCGGCGGGTGGCGATGAGCGAGCTGCCCACGCTGAGCACGATGGCGGTGGCGCCGACCCACAGGCACGCCAGGGCGACGTCGCCGGGGTTGATGGTGAACGACTCGAGCAGCGCGAGGCCCTGGCCCTTGTTGAGGAGGTCGTCGAGCCAGCCGCGGAAGAAGAACACCGCCCCGATGGCGAGCAGGCCGCCGACGAGTCCCTGGACGAGGCCTTCGAGCATGAACGGTATTCGGATGAACCAGTTGGTGGCGCCGACGAGCT
>CAZCVS010000147.1:0-7447 GCA_964501845.1 uncultured Iamiaceae bacterium | reverse complement strand
GGGTCTGGCCGGTCTTGAAGTCCTTGCCGGTGACCGGGACGTGGTTGGTGGCCGCCAGCTCCAGCAGGGCCGGCGTGTCCAGGTTGAGGTTCGGGGCGCCGTTGGCCATCGGGATGCCGAGCTTGAGCATGGCGTAGGCATAGATCTGGCTCGGGGCGATCTCGGGGGCGGAGTCCTTCAGGCCCTGCTCGAACGCGGCGAGGGTCTGGTGGACCTCGCTCGGCTCGCGGTACACCTCGGTGGAACCGCACCACACGGCGACGAGGCGGTCACAGCCGTTGGTCTCGCTGAAGGTCTGGATGTCGTTGGCGAGCTGCTCGGCGAGGTCCCACTTGGAGGTGCCCTCCTTGATGTGGTTGCCGTGGAGGTTCTTGACGTAGGACTGCTCGAACACGGCGGTCATGGGCTTGATGGCCCGGAGCTCCTCGCCCAGCTGCTCGAGCATGTGGCCGTCGAGCACGCCGGCGCGAGAGGCGGCGACGTAGGCGTCGTCCTCGAACACGTCCCAGCCGCCGAACACGAGGTCGTCGAGCTGGGCGAGCGGCACGTAGTCGTTGATCAGCGGCACATTGTCGTCGGTGCGAGCGCCGATGCGGATGGTGCCCATCTGGGTAAGCGAACCGATCGGCGCGGCCAGGCCCTTGCGGATGGCCAAGCAGCCGGCGATGAACGTGGTGCCGACAGCGCCCATGCCGGGCAGGAGGATGCCCAGCTTGCCGGAGGCAGGGACGATGTCGGTGGTGGAGTCGGACACAGAGGTCTCCGTTGAGAGGGGATGGGAGCGGTTCCGCAGGCGGCCGACGGGTCGGGCGCAGGACCGCCGCAGCAGGCTAGGCGGTACCCGCCGGCGGAGCCTGGTCCCGGCCCCCGGTCTCGCTGGGCTCCGACTCGATCTCCCACCAGACGCCGTGCCGGTCGGTCCACGCGTCGGGACGGTCGGCGTAGAGGCGGGCGCCGACGGCCCGCGCCTCGGCCAGCAGCGCGCCCCGGCGGGCGTCGATGGTCGCCACCAGCGTCGGCCGATCCTCGTCGTCCACCTCCGAGTCCGTCTCGACGAAGTGCCGCACGAGGCTGAGGTCGTGGTCGTCGCCGAGCAGGTCGGAGAGGTGGGATGCGGCCTTCACGTAGGGCTTCTGGGCCTTCGGCCACAGGTCGCGCAGGAGGCGCTCGTGGTACCAGAGGTCCTTGGCCCGCTTGCGCCAGTCGTGGCGGTCGTCATCGCTCGGGACGTCGTCGAGGCGGCGGAACTGCTTGCGGCCCCGTCCGTACTGCCGGCGGAGCCCCGATCCGAGGGCGTCCCAACCCTCGGCCTGGGCCGGCACCCGCTGGAGCCAGTCGCTCGTCTGCTGCAGCCGTCGGGCGGCGCCGTGGGTGATCGAAGCGTCGACCGACCCGGCGGCGCGCTGCGCCTCCGCGGCCTCCGCGCTGCGCTCCCGCAACCGCTCGAGCACGACCCGGACCGCGTCGTCGTCGTGGGTATCGGCGAGGATCCGCTCGACCGCTTCGACCCGGGCATCCGCATCGCGCTGGGGGGCGATCGAGCGGGCGGCCTCCCGGAGCTCGGCGTTGGCCTGCTTGGCCACGCGGGCACCGAGCACGGCTCGGGCGAGGCGCAGGACGGACCGGGACTTCTTGATCCGCTGCCGGGCGTCGTGGATGGCTGCGGCGTCGGGGCCGTCCGGTGCGCGCAGATCGGCGATGGCGCCGTCCAGCTGCTCGTGGAGGAGCCGGCGGATCTCGCTGACAACCGGCTCGCGGGGATCGATGCGGTAGGTCACGTCCTCATGCTCGCCTCGAACAGGTCCGATCACCAGCGCGAGCGCGACTCCTCGGCGAACCCCTGGACGTCCGAGAGGTGGTGGACGATGCCGTCCTCGGTGGTGATGTGGCCCGTCCAGGTGCCGAACACCTGGTGGACCTCGGTTCCCATCACGACCGCCTTGACCTCGGTGTGCTTGTCGTAGACGGGCGTCAGGACGAGGTCGAGCGAGCCGTCGGGGTGCCGCACGTGCCAGGCCGCCAGCGGGTGGTCCCAGTCGTAGTCCCAGGTCAGCTCCTCGCCGATCTTGGTGAGCACCCCGTCGACGATCACCCCGTTCTCCGTGAAACCGGTGCCTTCGGTCCACTTCGCACCGATCTGGATGCCGACGACCGCGCCCTCATCGGAGCGGCCGGCGCCTCCGCCCCAGTTCCACCGCGTCTCGTAGGGCCAGCGGCCACGGCCCACGTCGAGCACCCCCCACGCCTCGTCGACGCGGTGCGCCTCCCGGCCCTCGACCTCAGCATCGACCGCCGCGGTCGCGGCTGACGACCCGAAGTGGACCACCTGGTCGCCGACCTCGAGGGTGCCGTGGGCCGGCCGGGCCTGGTGCTTGGACGTGTACTGGAACTGGCGGTCCGACCAGGGGATCACGACGTTGAGCGACTCGTGGCCCGCAGGCAGGTCGATGCGGGCGTTCAGCGAGCTGCGGGAGCCGTCGCCCTCCTTCCACCACGCGGCGATCGTGGTGCCGTCGGCGTCGTCGGTGAGGGCGACCTCGATCTTCGACGACCGGAACCGCAGGGGTTCGGTGCCGGGCAGATCGGGCAGCGAGATCCCCCGGGCACCGGGGACGTTGGCGGCCCGACCGCCCGTCTCCCCGGTCGGGAGGTGGCACCACCACACCTCGGCGATGCCCAGGTAGTCGACGTCCGCGTACACGAGCGCGATGGACCAGTCGCCGGCCAGGACCGCCCAGTAGTCCCACCGCTTGGTCCGACCCCACCGGCCTCGCAGGTTGGCCGTGTGGAGGACCTGCCGGGACCAGCCCTTCGCCGCCGGGTTCAGCCGCTTGCCGCCCGGCAGGCACAGGTCGACAGGTTCGGTGATCTCGGGCTCGTGGGTGGCCATGGGCTGGCAGTCAACCACGAGTGAACGCCGGCGAGGACCAGCTCGGTCGGCTCGTGATCGCCGGGGTGGGGACCGCGGCAGTCGATCCGCTGGAGGCGGTCCCGGCCGCTCCGGTCCCCGGCGCCCCGTCGCTCATCGGGCAGTCAGGCCTCGAGCTCCTCGCCGAGGGCCAGCCAGCGCTCCTCGGTGTCGGCCAGCTTGGCGTCGACCTCGGCCAGCTCCTGGCCGACAGCGGCCAGCTCGACGTGGTCGGTCACGTCCGCCGCGGCCAGCTTCTCCGCCAGCGCGGCGCGGGCCTTGTCGAGCTTGCGCATCTCCTTCTCCGCGTCCTTCATCAGGCGGTTCAGGGTGGAGGAACTGCGCTTGGAGACGGCCGCGGTGGGTGGGCCGCCGCCCGGGGTCGTCGATCCGGCGGACGCGTTGGCCGCCCCCTTCCCCTTGCCGCCGCCCTGGCCAGAGCGGGCTGCCTTGGTGGCGCCGGAGGACGACCCGGTGTGGCGTCGGCTCTGCTCCCAGGTGGCGTAGCCACCGGGGAGGCGCTCGACGTCGTGGGTCTCGTCGATGACCACCACGTCGGCGACGGTCCGCTCGAGGAACGCCCGGTCGTGGCTGACCACCACCAGCGCACCGGGCCAGTCGTCGAGGAAGTCCTCGAGGGCGCGCAGCGAGTCGAGGTCGAGGTCGTTGGTGGGCTCGTCGAGGAGCAGCACGTTCGGCCGCTTGGCCAGGGTGAGGAGCAGCTGGAGCCGTCGGCGCTCCCCGCCCGACAGGGTGCCGATGGGGGCCCACTGGGCATCGCCGTCGAACCAGAACCGCTCCAGCAGGGAGGCGTCGGACCAGTCGGCGTGGCGCGCCGGTCCCGACACCGCATCGCGCACCCGCATCGCGGGGTCGAGGTCCGCTCCCCGCTGGTCCCACACGGCCAGCTCCACGGTGGACCCGACCACCACGCGGCCCTCGGCGGGAGCGATGCGACCGCCCATCACCTGGAGGAGCGTGGTCTTGCCGGCGCCGTTGGGGCCGACGACGCCCAGCCGCTCGCGCGGGTCGAGCAGGAGGTCGACGCCCCGGAACAGCCACGGCGCATCGGGACCGAACTGGTGGCCGACGCCGTGCAGCTCGATGACCTGGTCGCCCAGGCGCGGCGTCTCGACGTGCAGCGGCATCTCGCCGCGCCGGGCGGGCGCCTCCGCTCGACCCTGGACGATGGCGGTGGCGGAACGGATGTGGGCCTTGGGCTTCGACGTCCTGGCCGGTGCACCCCGCCGCAGCCACGCCAGCTCCTTCTTGGCCAGGTTCTTGCGGACCTGCTCCGCCGTCGCCGCCTGGGCGTCGCGCTCGAAGCGCGCCTCCAGGTACGACGAGTACCCGCCCTCGTGCACGTAGGCCTTGCCCCGGTCGAGCTCGAGGATGCGGGTGGTGAGCCGGTCGAGCACGTGGCGGTCGTGGGTGACGAGGATCAGCCCGCCGCGGTGGCCGGCGAGGCGGTCCTCGAGCCAGGCGATGGCGTCGATGTCGAGGTGGTTGGTGGGCTCGTCGAGGATCAGCAGCACGGCATCGTCGTCGGGGCCGCCGCCGGGACCGACCTCGACCAGCGCCCGGGCCAGCGCCACCCGCTTGGCCTGGCCGCCCGAGAGCCGGTCGGTGGAGATGTCGGCCAGATCGCCGATGCCGAGCCGGCTCAAGATGGCATCGACCTCCCACTCCCGCTCGGGGTGGCTGCCGGGCGCCACGGCCTGGTGGACCGTGCCCGGCGGAAGGTCGTCGGCCTGGTCGAGCATGACGACGCGGGCACCGCGGCCGGGGCGCAGCGTGCCGTCCTCGGGCTCGGCCTTGCCCGCCAGCACCCGCAGGAGCGTCGACTTGCCGGTCCCGTTGATGCCGACGAGGCCGAGGCGATCGCCCGTCGACAAGGTGATCGACACGTCCGAGAACAGCTGCCGCCCGGGTCGGGATGCGGCGAGGTCGGTGGCGTCGAGCAGGATCATGGCCCGCTCACGCTACGAGGCTGAAGCCCCCTCACCCCGATCGAACTTCGTAGCTGAGAGCGCCCATCTCGGCATCCAGACCTACGAAGTTCAGCTGGGGTGCCGGCGGCCGCTCCGAACTTCGTAGGTGAGAGCGCCCGTTTCGGCGCTGTGACCTACGAAGTTCGCCTGGGTTCAGGTCTCGACGATGGTGATGGGGAGGCCGAGCTCGGCGAACTGCTGCATCGGGCGGTGGTAGCCGCGCTCGAGGTGGTGGGTGCCGCTGATCTCGGAGGCGCCGTCCGCGATGGCCGCGGCGATGACCGAGGAGAACCCGGCGCGGACGTCGGGGACCTCGACCTTGGCGCCCTTGAGCTTCGAGACACCCTTGACGATGGCCGAGTGCAGGGCGTTGGTGTCATGGAAGCGGCAGGACTCGCCGCCCAGGCACGTGGAGAAGAGCTCGATCTCCGCCCCCATCTGCTTGAGCGCGGGCACGTAGACCAGCCGGTCCTCGTACACCGTCTCGTGCAGCACGGACATGCCGTCGGCCTGGGTGAACAGGACCACGAGGGGCGTCTGCCAGTCCGTCATGAACCCGGGGTGGGTGTCGGTCTGCACCGCCGCGGGCCGCAATCCCTCGGGTGCGGTGGCGAGGATGTAGTCGTCGGTGATCTCGAACCGGGCGCCCATGCGGTTCAGCGTGGTGATGGCCGTGACCAGGCGGTCCTGGTGGCAGCCGTGCACGCGCACCTCGCCCTTGGTGACGAGCCCGGCGACGAGGTAGCTGAACGCCTCGTTGCGGTCCCCGGCGAGCGCGGTCTCGGCGCCTCGGAGCGAGTCGACGCCGTCGATGGTGAACTTGCGCCCCGGCGACAGCTCGATGCGGGCACCCATGCGCTGGAGGAACAGCGCCAGCTCGATGACCTCGGGCTCGGTGGCGGCGTTGCGCAAGACGGTGCGGCCCTCGGCCAGCACGGCGGTGAGCAGCACGGTCTCGGTGGCGCCGACCGACGGGTACGGCAGCTCGATCTTGGCGCCGCGCAGCTGGGCGGCCTTGGCGTGGAGGCCCTCGTCGGTGACCTCGATCTCCGCACCCAGCGCCGTCAGCGCCTCGATGTGGAAGTCGACCGGGCGGCGGCCGATGGGATCGCCGCCGACGAGGGGGACGAACGCCTCGCCCGTGCGGTGCAGGAGCGGCCCGAGCAGCAGGATCGGGATGCGGTTGAGCCCCGAGAACGAGGTGGGGACCCGGGTGGTGACGCCCTCGTGGGGCTCGACGGTGATGACGCCTGCGGCCTCGTCGTGGCTGACCGCGACTCCGAGGGACCGCAGGATGTCGGCGGTGATGGCGACGTCGCCGACCTCGGGGACCGAGCGGATGGTGCTGGCCCCGTTGCCCAGCAGAGCGGCGACCATGTGCTTGGTGACGGCGTTCTTGGACCCGCGGATGAAGACGTCACCCCGCAAGGGACCCGAGGGGGTGACCGACCAGGCGCGAGAGCTCATGGCCGTCAAGGCTACGCACCTCCCGGCTCGATGGCCGCACCGTCCGCCCGACCGGCGCAGGGAGGGTCGACGGGCGGGTCCGGACCCCCGCGTACCCTCGGGGCATGGCTGCTCCCCCGCCTCGCCGCCGCAACGACGGCATCCTCTCCGACCCGATCGACCTCGACGGCCCCCGCAACCCGCGGGTCCAACACCCCGTGGTCCCGGCCCGGGCCGGGCTGGTCGTCAAGCAGCGGGGCACGCCGATCAGCGGCATCGTCGTCGGCGTCGTGAACGGGTACCTGCACGTCAAGGACCGCCAGGGCTTCGAGCACCGGATGACGATGCTCAAGGGCGGCTTCGAGGTCGACGGCCAGGTCGTCACCCTGGTCGAGCCCCGGGGCGCGGTCCCGGGCGCGGTGACCGCCGCGCCCCAGCGGACCGCCTCGGGCTCGGTCGCCGTGCCCAACGCTCCGGCCCAGGTGGCCAAGGCCAGCCGCATCCTGGTCGAGGGCCTCCACGACGCCGAGCTGGTCGAGAAGGTCTGGGGCGACGACCTCCGCGTCGAGGGGGTCGTGGTGGAGCAGCTCGAGGGCGCCGACCACCTCGATCAGGTCGTGCGCAGCTTCGCCCCCAAGCCGGGACGCCGCCTCGGCATCCTGCTCGACCACCTCGTCGACGGCTCCAAGGAGACGCGCATCGCGGCGTCCGTGGCCCACCCCCACGTGCTCGTGCGCGGCCACCCCTACGTCGACATCTGGCAGGCGGTGAAGCCGAGCGCTATCGGCATCGCCGCGTGGCCGGAGGTCCCCCGGGGCGAGCCGTGGAAGGAGGGCGTGCTGCGCCGCCTCGGGGTCGAGGCCGAACCGTGGCAGTTCTGGAAGCACCTGCTCGGCAAGGTCACCACCTGGACCGACCTCGAGCCGCCGCTCATCGGCGCGGTCGAGGAGCTGATCGACTTCGTCACCGAGCCGCCCGGCGCCTGACGCACCTCCGGGAAGCCGCCTCCCACCGGCCCGGCCTCGGGAATGCGCCGACGGCCGCGGTCGTTGGAGCAGGAGCCACACCACCCAACGGAGCACCCATGGCCACCATCGACCTC
>CAZCVS010000146.1:0-7452 GCA_964501845.1 uncultured Iamiaceae bacterium | reverse complement strand
GAGGCTGTTGGCGATGAAGCACTGGTTGTGGGCCACCTCGGTGAGGTGCAGGAGGCGCTCGGGTGTGGGCCGGGGACCGTCCGTGTCCGCCAGCACGACGTGGGGGTGGAGGTCGATGCGGGTGATGCGGACGGGCAGGTCGGCCTCGGGCATCACCGCCTCGCAGTCGTCCCGGTACGACACCACGTCGAGACGGGCCCCGGCGGCGACGGCGAGGAACGACAGCAGCTGGCACGACGACGCCGCGGCCACCAGGAGCTGCTCGGGGTTGAGCAGGGCCGGGTCACCGAGGAACGCGGGGTCCGACGACAAGGTGAGCGCGGCGTCGGCCCCCTCGGCCTGGAGGTGGTGCGTCCGGTCGTAGTGCTTGTACCCGCGGCCGGTGGTGCCGTCCCAGGCGAGCGAGGTCCGGTAGGTGTGGGTGTTGGCGGGGTCGGGGAACGTCATGGGTCAGACCGTGACGGGGCGGCATCGCCCTGGGCGGGCGCGGCAGCAGTGGAGGTCGTGGTCGTGGAGGTGGCCCCTTCGGCAGGCCGGGTGCCGGTGATCTCGAGCACCTGGTCGACCAGCCAGGTGAGGGCGGCGGGGGCCTGGTCCGCATCGAGGTGCATGCCGTCGCGGGTGCGGAGGGGTCGGCAGGCGCCGGGCCCGTCCGGACAGACGTAGGACCCGAAGTCGATCGTGTCGGCCCCCTCGGTCTCCGCCGCGCCCTTGAGCGCAGCGCGGACGCAGTCCATGCGGCCGAGGTGGTCCGACGGATAGATCCACTCGGAGAGGTCGTCAGCCCAGGTGGGGAGCACGAGCACGACGTGCTGCGCGTACTGGTCGAGGAAGAGCAGCCGCTCCTCGACGTCGTTCTGATACCACGACGCGGCGAACGGGTCGCACGGGCCCCGGAACTGCCCCCCGATGTCGCGGTCGAGCACGGCGTGGCCCCCGATCATGAGCACGGCGACGTCGTCGGCCCGCTCGAAGAACTGCGGGTACTGGCTCGGCCACCCGGTGCAGCCCTCGGGCGTGGGGACCAGGGCGCCGGTGCGCGACCGCGCCACTGGGTTGCCGCGGGCACCGTCGCAGGATTCGAGCGTGCCGTCGATGAGGGCGACCTTCGTCGGGTCGAGGCCCGACCCGCCGTCGCGGATGATCCACGACGGGACGGAGTCGCCCACGATCGCCAGACGGGCTGGGCCGGGCGCCGCGGCGGTGGTGGTCTGGGTGGCGGCCGTCTCGGGGTCGACGACGGCGGGTGCTGGCTTGGCGACCACGGTCTCGCGAACCGCGGCGGGGGCGATGGCGAGCGACACCACGAGCGTGAGGGCGAGCGCGGTGAGCCCGAGGATGATCACCGTGCCCACCGGCGTGGCCGGCCAGCCGCGGCGGAACCGCTGCTCCACCAGGAAGTACGAGGCCACCGAGAGGGCCAGGGCGATGGCGACGCGCGCGAGGAAGAGCGGCACCGGCGCCCAGTCGATCCGGGGCGGGCTGAGCAGCACGACGATCGGCCAGTGGTACAGGTACAACCCGTAGCTGATGAGCCCGAGGCCGCGCAGGGGTGCCGCCGACAAGAACGTGGCGAGGGGGCCTGGGCGGGCGGCGGCGCGGACCAGCGTCGCCGAGACGAACGCGAACAGGACGAGGCCGCCGCCGGTGACCCAGCCGTCGGAGACGTGGACGGTGCACCAGGCCAGGACCGTGATGGCGAGCGCGCCCACGGCGACGCGGCTCAGCCAGGCGGGGGAGCGCTCGGTGGTGGGCCGGGTGGCGGTGGCGAGCAGGGCGCCGACGGCGATCTCGGGCGCCCGGTGGAGCGTGCCGTAGTAGGCGACCGTCGGGTCGTTCGTGAGGCGGGTGGCGATGAACCCGACGATCGTGATGCCGACGGCGCCGATGGTCAGGTTGCGCCGGAGCCGCTCGGGTGCGCGCCGGGCGAGCACCCACGCCACCAGCGGGAGGATGACGTAGAACTGCTCCTCGATCGCCAGCGACCACAGGTGGACGAGCGGCGACGGGGCCCGGAACAGGTCGCCGTAGGCCTGCCCCCGGTCGATCTCGATCCAGTTGGTGGTGTAGGTCATGGCGCCGACGATGTCGCCGCGGATGCCTCGGCCCAGGTCCACCAGCCGGGCCATCACCGCCACGCCGAGCGTCAACAGGAGCAGGGCCGGGATCAGGCGGCGGATCCGACGGGACCAGAAGCTGGTCAGGCCGAGGGAGCGGTCGCGGTGGACCTCGGCCAGCACGAGGGTGGTGATGAGGTACCCCGACAGGGTGAAGAACAGCGAGACGCCCAGGAAGCCACCGGGCATCCAGGTGGCCGGACCGGCGTGGAACACGAGCACCGCGGCCACGGCGAGCCCCCGGAGCCCGTCGAGTCCGGGCGCGTGAGGGATCCGGACGGGTGCGTCCGGCGTGCGTTCGACCGTCGTCGCCTCGCGGTCCTCAGAGGTGGCTGGGGTTGGTTGGGTTGGCAAACGGATGCCCTCGACGGGCGAGTGGTCGTGCCGGTCTGGATGACCGGGCGGGTCCGATCATTCCACGCGCGCACGGTCAATACGGGACCGTGCGCCCGGTTGGACGGTGACGGTAGGTTGCGGGCCGATGGCTCCCGCGACCGCCCCGCAGCTCCGGAAGGCGCTCAAGCGGTCCGTGCCCGGCCTGACCAGGGAGCGGGCGCTGTGGGAGGCGGGCCACCAGGTGGTCGTCGGCATCGACGAGGTGGGGCGCGGCTCGTGGGCCGGGCCCTTGACGATCGGAGCCGTCGTGTTGCCCAGGGAGCGACGGGTCAACAAGATCCGTGACTCCAAGCAGCTCACCGAGCGCGAGCGCGAAGCGCTGTTCGACCGCATTACCGGCTGGTGCGAGGCGTGGGCGGTGGGCCACGCGACCGAGACCGAGTGCGATGAGCTGGGCATGTCCGACGCCCAGCGCCTGGCCGCCCGGCGGGCGGTCGAAGGGCTGGGCGTGACCCCGGACCAGTTCCTGATCGATGGCAAGTGGGACTTCATCGGGGGTGGGATGACCACGATGATCGTGAAGGGCGACGCCACCTGCCTGTCCATCTCGGCGGCGTCGATCCTGGCCAAGGTGACCCGCGACCGCATGATGCGGATCGAAGACGAGCACTTCCCCGCGTACGACTTCGCGTGGAACAAGGGGTACCCCTGCCCGCGCCACAAGCAGGCGCTGCGAGGACTCGGTCCCTCGGCCATCCACCGCCGCAGCTGGGCGTTCATGGACGACATCCCTTGGACAGGTGCCGTGCGCTTCCACCGGCCCGATCCGCAGGGCACCCTGTTCTCCGTGTAGACACCGGCCATGTCCGCGCTCCAGCAGGCCACCGCCTTGTTCACCGAGCTCGATGCCATCGGCGCAGCAGTACCCGCTGGTGGCTCCTTCGATCCCATCGCCCTCACCAAGATCGCCGACGCCGGCCTCAACGCCATCTCGGTCCCCAAGGAGGTCGGCGGCAACGAGCTGCCGCTCCTCGAGGTCGTCGACGTGTGGTCGGAGCTGGCGCGGGCCGACGGGTCGATCGGCTGGGTCGCCTTCGCCATGGACTCGGCGCTCGCCTACTTCGGCGCCTACCTGCCCGACGACGGCGTGGCCGACCTGTTTGCCGGCGGGCTCCCGATGCTCGCCGGCCAGTTCGCCCCCAACGGCACGGCCACCGAGGACGGCGACGACTGGATCGTCGACGGCAGCTACCAGTTCGGCTCCGGGCTCATGCTTGCCAACCTGGCCGGGTGCGGGTTCTTCGCCACGCCTGCCGACGGAGGCGACGCCGGCTACCGCTTCGGCCTGGCCCCCATCGATCAGGCCCAGGTCCAGGGCAACTGGCACGTGCTCGGCCTCCAGGCCACCCAGTCCGTCGACTACACGCTCACCGGCGTGCGCATCCCCGACCGCCACACCTTCGACTTCTTCGCCCCGGTCCGGTACCGGGGCTCGGCGATGCACCACCTCGGCGTGCTCCCGCTCACCGCGGTCGGTCACGCCGCGTGGGCGCTCGGGGTGACGCGCCGGCTGCTCGACGAGCTCCAGGTGGCGGCGTCTCGGACCCGCATGGGCGCGCCGTCGTCGATCGCCGAGTCGGACCACGGGCTCATCACCATCGCCCGGCTGGAGTCGAAGTACGCCGCTGGACGGGCGTGGGTGCGCGAGACGTGCGAGCAGGCGGTGGTGGAGTGCACCGAGACCGGCGACTTCCTGTCCGTGGGGACCTCGAACCTCGTGCGCCAGGCGTGCGTCCACGTCAACCAGACCGGCGTCGACATCGCCGAGGAGGCCTACCGGCTCGCCGGCACCGCCGCGCTCCGCGACGGCCCCCTCCAGCGGGCCTTCCGCGACCTCCACGCCGGCGGCCAGCACTTCTTCGCATCCAACGCGGCCAGCATCGACTGGGCCAAGACACTGCTCGAACAGGAGACCTGACCATGGACGACTTCACCGGGACCACCGCGCTCGTGACCGGCGGTGCCAGCGGCATCGGCCGGGGCCTCGCCACCTCGCTGCTCGAAGACGGTGCCGCTCACGTGGTGCTCGCGGACATCGAGCAGGGCGCGCTCGACGCCACCATCGCCGAGCTCACCGTGCTCGGCCTCGGCGAGGTGTCGGGCGTCCGCTGTGACGTGACCGACGCCAAGTCGGTCGAGGACGCCGCCGAGGCCGCATGGGACCGCACCGGTGGCCTGCGGGTCGTGTGCCTCAACGCCGGAGTGTTCGCCGGTGGCTACTCGTGGGAGACCACCCTCGACGATTGGGACTGGGTCCTGGGCGTGAACCTCCGGGGCATGGTCCACGGCATCCGCTCCTTCGTGCCGCGGCTGATCGATGCGGGCGAGCCCAGCCACGTGATCGGCACGGCGTCCATCGCCGGCGTCGTCGCCTCGGCCGCCTCGGCGGTCTACTGCACGTCGAAGTTCGCCGCCGTCGGCCTGATGGAGAGCCTCCAGCACGACCTCGGGCTGGCCGGTGCCGCCCACGTCGGCACCTCGGTGCTCTGTCCCGGCATGGTGGCCACCAACATCGACCACGGCGATCGCAACCGCCCGGCCGACCTTGCCGACGCCACCGACACCGAGTCGTCGCACCTCGCCGGTGACAGCATCAGCCAGATCCTGGGTGACGGCGGCCTCGATCCGCTCGTCGGCGCCCGCCACGCCCTGGCCCAGGTCAAGGCCGGCCGCTTCTATGTGACCACCCACGAAGGCGACCTCTGGGAGCGCCTGGTCGGCAATCAGAACGACGACCGCCTCGCCGGTCGTCCGCCGAGGTTCCAGATGTACGAGTAGGGCCCTGGGTCCGGCCCCCGGGACATCTGTCCTAGGTTGTCCCGCAACCAGGAGGGGAGGTCGCGATGCGCGATCAGGATCGGGCCGGAACCGTCGATGAGCGCCTGGCCCGCCCCGATCAACTTCGTATGCCAGGGCTCCCCGATGGGCGCTCTCACCTACGAAGTTCGTGAAGGGGTGGGGTCAGTGGGTCGGCCGTTGAAGGTGCGGGTCAGCCCTTGAAGATGTCCTTGAACGGGGACTTGGAGTCGATGCCGGGCTCCTTGGGCAGGCCGAGGACGCGCTCGCTGATGATGTTGCGGAGCGTCTCGTCGGAACCGCCGGCGATGCGCATGCCGGGGGTGCCGCACACGAACGTCGACCAGGCGTAGGTGCCCCACTCGCCGGAGTCGGCGATGAGGCGGGGTCCCAGCACCTTGGCCACGAACTCGGCGGTGGCCGTGAGGTTGTTAGTGAGCATGAGCTTGCCCAGCGACAGCTCGGGACCGGGGACCCCGGTCGCCTTCAGCTTCTCGGCGGCGCGCTGGTTGGTGAACTTGGCGACCTGGAAGCCGGTGTAGAGCCGGGCCAGCTCGTCGCGCAGCACCGGGTCGTCGGACGCGCCGAAGTGCTCCATCATCTGGATCAGGCGGGAGGCGCTGGCAAGACCCATGCCGCCTCCACCACCCCCGCCGCCGATGGAGGCCCGCTCGTTCATGAGCGTGGTCAGCGCGACGGTCCAGCCCCGGTTCACGTCGCCGAGGCGGTGGTGGTCCGGCACGCGGACCTCGTCGAAGAACACCTCGTTGAACGCGGCGCCGCCCGTCATCTGGCGCAGCGGCCGCACGGTGACCCCGGGGGCGTGCATGTCGACGACGAAGCCGGTGAGGCCCTTGTGCTTGGGCAGGTCGGGGTCGGTGCGGCAGATGATCTCGCCGACGTCGGAGTAGTGGGCGCCGGAGGTCCAGACCTTCTGCCCGGTGATGATCCACTCGTCGCCGTCGCGCTCGGCCTTGGTGGTGAGCCCGGCCAGGTCGGAGCCGGCGCCGGGCTCGCTGAAGAGCTGGCAGCCGACCAGCTCCCCGGAGCGCATCGGGTTGAGGTACGCCTTCGTCTCGTCGGTGCCGTGGGCGAGGATCGTGGGCACGACCATGCCGAAGCCGATGCCGAAGAAGCTCTGGTTGGGCACCTCGTAGCGGGTCTCGAGGGAGCGGTAGGCGTGCTCGTAGGCGATGGGGAGGCCGCGGCCGCCCAGGTCCGTCGGACCGGAGATCCAGTGGAGGCCGGCGCCGGCCTTGGTCCCGAGCCAGGCCTTGGCGTCGGCGAGCTGGCGGGCCTCCTCTTCAGGAGAGACCTCCTCGAACAGGGCCACGTCGTCGTCGCCCTGCCCCCAGACGAACTCGGTGGCGGCCGGCTTCGGCGTGGCGTTGGCGTCGAGGAAGGCCGTGGCCTCGGCCTTGAACTCGTCGAGCGTGAGATCGGTCATCGGATGCCCCTGGGGTCGAACTTGACTGCCCGGTCAAGTTATCGGGTCAGGCTGGTCCCGGCGCACCGATGGCTCACGAGCCCCAGATCGGGGGTACTGGGGTGGCGTCCGGCCTCATCCGAGGCGACGACCACCGAACTTGGAGCAGCATTCCCATGGACATCGTGCGCAACGACGACGGCACCCTCGTGGTCCCCGTGGAGCCACCGCGCGTGCGGGAGCCGGACGACGATGGCGTGATGGCCGACGTGGCGGTCGACGCCGCGCCCACCACCCGGGTGCTCCACCCCGGCGAGGGCGGCTACGACGAGGCGCTGGCCGAGTGGGACGCCCAGCAGAACCCCGACCGCGAGACCGCGGTGTCCACGCCGTCGGGCCGCGAGGAGGCGATGCACGTCGTGCACGCCGTCGCCGAGTCGCCCGACCACGCGGTCGCACCCGCCGTCGAGGAGCTGAACGACCCCGAGGCGAGCGGAGAGGCGCTGCGCCACGTGCTCGTGGGCGGGGTCCCTTCCGTGCAGGACTTCGCGGCGGAGGTCGCCGAAGCCGAGGGCGGCGAGCCATTGCCACCCCACGAGGCCACCAAGATCATCGGCGAGGTCCTCGCCGAGATCGACTCCTGACCCGCCGGCTGGGGGGCGGCGCCGGTGCACCGGTACCTTCGGGTGCATGCATCGGCTCCGTCCCTACCCGGTC
>CAZCVS010000145.1:0-7482 GCA_964501845.1 uncultured Iamiaceae bacterium | reverse complement strand
GCCACCTCGGTGATCCGGGCCGCGACGTTGACCACGTGGCCGACCACGTCGTCACGGGTCACGACCGCCTCGCCCAGGTGGAGGCCGGCCCGCAGCCGCAGCGGCTCGTCGATCAGCTCCACCAGCTCGATGGCGGCGAGCAGCGCGGCTTCGGGCGCCGGGAACGTGAGCATGAGCCCGTCGCCCAGGTGCTTCACGATGCGCCCGCCGCGGCTGCGCACCACGGGGCCCATCACCTTCTGCTGCTCGACGATGAGCTGGGCCGCCACCTCGTCGCCCTCTTGGGCCGTGAAGCGGGTGAAGCCCTCCAGATCGGTGAACATCACCGTCACGGGGGTGAGCGGCGCGTCGACTTCGACCTCCGATCGGAGCGACAGGCCCTGCAGCGCGCTGAGCCCGACCGAGGTCAGCGTCGAGGGCCGTCGCTCCGAGGATCGCTCCAGGAACCGCTGCACCATCTCGGTCGGGGGCGCGGTGCGGAACGGGTTCTCGGCCGGGTGCTCCAGCCACGCCCGGTCGACGAGACCCACGTCGGCCGCCTGCGCCGCCCACTCCGGGTCGCTGCGGATCAGGTCCGCCAGCCGCTCCGACACCGTCCGCCGCAACGAGGCGAGCGCCTGCTCGCCCGCTTCCTTCGCGCGATCCACCGGTGCCATCGGGCCATCGTAGGTGGGGTCCGCTGTCTGCTCCCCTGGGCGGCGTGCCCGGCGTCACCGCCGGGCTCTCGCCACCGACGTCTGATGGGTCGCGAAAGGAGTTCGGGGCGCGGGGAAGGTAGCGTGACATCCCGGGTCGGGGCTGCCGTGCCATGCCCAGATGCCGCGACGTCCTGGAGGCCCGCTGACGATGCTGTTGGAAAAGATCACCTGTCCCGCCGACCTCCGCTCGCTGTCCGAGCCGGAGCTGGAGGTGCTGGCGCAGGAGATCCGCGAGTTCATCGTGGCGGCCATCGCCCGCACCGGCAGCGGCCACCTCGGGTCCAACCTCGGCGTCGTCGAGCTCACGCTCGCCATCCACCGCACCTTCGACTCGCCCTCCGACAAGATCCTCTGGGACACCGGCCACCTGGCCTACGTGCACAAGCTCGTGACCGGGCGCCAAGAGGGCTTCGAGCAGCTCCGCAAGGCCGGCGGCATGTCCGGCTACCCGTGCCGCGACGAGTCCGAGCACGACTGGATCGAGAACAGCCACGCCTCCACCGTGATGAGCTACGCCCACGGCCTGGCCCTCGCCGAGGAGCGACGCGAGGATCTGGCGCGGCGCCACGGCGAGACCCCCGACCGCAAGCACGTCGTGGCGGTCATCGGCGACGGTGCCCTCACCGGCGGCATGGCGTACGAGGCCCTCAACAACCTGGGCCACACCGGCAGCCGGGCCATCATCATCCTCAACGACAACGGGCGCTCCTACGCCCCCACCGTCGGGCGCCTCACCGCCAGCGTCTCCCGCCTCCGGCTCGACCCGCGGTACCTGCGCCAGCGCCGCCGAGCCGAGGAGATCGTCCGCCAGGTCCCCATGGTCGGCCAGCACGTCGCCTGGGGTCTCTCCGGCGCCCGCGCCGGGCTGCGGGAGATGTTCGAGCCGCCGATCTTCTTCGAGACCCTCGGCGTCCGCTACAGCGGCCCCTTCGACGGCCACGACATCCCCCGCCTCGAGGAGGCGCTGCGCAACGCCGCCGAGTTCGACGGGCCCGTCGTGGTCCACGTCCTCACCAAGAAGGGCAAGGGCTACCCGCCGGCTGAGCAGGACGAGGAGAAGCACCTCCACGACACGTCCGGCGTGTTCAACCCGGAGCTCGGCCCGCAGCCCAAGGGCCCGGGCGCCCCGTCGTACACGTCGGCGTTCACCGAAGCCATCGTCAAGGAGGGCGAGGCCCGGCCTGAGCTCGTGGCCATCACCGCGGCCATGCCCGGCTCCACCGGCCTGCTCCCGTTCGAGGAGCGGTTCCCGGAGCGCTTCGTCGACGTCGGCATCGCCGAGCAGCACGCCGTCACCTCGGCCGCCGGCATGGCCATGGGCGGGCTGCGCCCGGTCGTCGCCGTCTACTCCACGTTCCTCAGCCGGGCGTTCGACCAGGCCAACCTCGACGTCGGCCTCCACCACCTCCCGGTCGTCTTCTGCCTCGACCGCGCCGGCATCACTGGCGACGACGGACCGTCGCACCACGGCATCCTCGACATGGTCCTGCTCTCCAAGGTGCCGGGGATGACGATGTTCGCCCCGTCGTCGTACCAGGAGCTCCAGGTGCAGCTGCACGACGCCCTCGACCTGTGCGACGGACCCGTGTCGCTGCGCTGGCCCAAGACCGCGGCCCCCGTGGTGGAGGAGGGCGATGTCGGCCACGGCCTGTCGGCCCGCAAGGCCCGCACCGGCGGCGACGTCTGCCTCATCGGCGTCGGCAAGATGTTCGGCGCCTGCCTGGAGGCGGCCGAACTGCTCGCCGGCGACGGCATCGAGGCCACCGTCTGGGACCCCCGGGTCATCAAGCCGCTCGATCCCGACCTGCTCGCCGACGCCGCCTCGTTCGACGTCGTCGTCACGGTCGAAGACGGCCTGCGCGAGGGCGGCATCGGCACCACCATCGCCCAGGAGATCGCCGACCGCACCGTCGGTGCCGGCCGCACCCCCCGGGTCTCGGTGAACGGCGTCCCCACCGAGTACCTGGCCCACGGCAAGCCCGATGCCATCCTCGCCACCCTCGGTCTCGACCCCGAAGGCATCGCCCACACCACCCGAACCCTCCTCGCCTGACGGCCAGCGCACGACGCCGAGGGTGCAGCCCGCCCCCGACAAATTGGGTCACTTCTCCGCTCTCACGCCGGTCAATTGACCCAAATCCCGACGACCATCGGCACCGTTCGGGCTTTGGGTCACAACTTCGCCGCTGAGGCGGTCAACTGACCCAAATGGGTCGGCGATTGGGTTTGCTCCAGATAGGTGGCATCAGGCGCCGATCACCTCGGCCCGGGCTAGAGATGGACCGCCTTCCCCACGACGCCGCTCGTTGCGGCGGAGCAGGGATGGACCATGGACGAAACGGCGATCGTTCGGCTTGCGCTACGCCAGCACGGGCTCGTCACAAGACAGCAAGCACGCTCGTTGGGGGCGACACCCGACGCCATCGACGGTCAGCTGGCGCGGGGTGGCTGGACCGCGGCTCGACGGGGCGTGTACGTGGTCGGCGCCGCTCCGAGCACCTGGGAGCAGAAGGCGATGGCGGCGTGCCTCGCCGGCGGAGCAGATGTGGTCGGCTCGGCCAGAACCGCGGCCCGGATCTGGGGGTTCGTCGACCGGTCGGGTCGTCTCGAGGTGCTGGTCGGGGGCCGCCGGCGCGTCCGTCTCGAGCGGGTCACCGTGCACCGGACCCTCCTGCTCCCGGCCATCGACCGAGCAGTTGTGCGAGGAATCCCCGTCACCTCCGTCGCTCGCACACTCGTCGACGCTTCGCAGCACCAGCACCCTGAGGTCGTCGGCCAGTGGATCGACCAGGCGATGCGCGACCACGGGCTCCAGATCCTCGAGCTCGACTCGTGCCTCGCCCGGCTCGCCGGACCCGGGCGTCGCAACGTCGAGTCGCTCCGCGCGGCCCTCAAGAAGCGCCCTGTCGGGTACGACCCAGGTGAATCCAGTCTCGAGGCAAGGGTCTTGCGGATCCTCGCTGCTGTCGGGCTTCCGCCACCGGTGCTGCAACACCCAGTCCGGCGAAGCGATGGCCGGATGGCTCGCATCGACGTCAGCTACCCGTGGGCGATGGTCGCGCTTGAGCCGGAGGGCTTCGCCTTCCACAGCGACCGCACGGCGTTCGACCACGATCGCATCCGCGGCACCGAGCTCACGCTCCTCGGCTGGGACGTGTACCGCCTGACCTCAACGATGTCCGACCGGTACATCGCCGACACGGCCACCCGCGCCCTGGACCTCGCCACCAAGAAGCTCGGCCTTCCGTCTTGGCGGAACCCGACCATCGATCTGGGTCAGTTCTCCGCCGAGACGGCGGTCAAATGACCCAAATGCACGATGGCCACACGATTTCGGGCAGAAGTCCGGGCTGGAGGCGGAAGAGTGACCCAAATCGGTGGGAGGGTCAGTCGGTGTAGAAGGGGTTCTCGCCGGCTTCGTGGTCGGTGGAGTCGACGACCTCGGTGATCTCGGGGACGTTCTCGAGGATCGCCTTCTGGATGCCCTCGCGCAGGGTGACGGCGCTGACGGCGCAGCCCTGACAGCCGCCGCCCATGGTGACGACCGCGGTGGACTCCCGGACCTCCACGAGCGACGCGAACCCGCCGTGGGAGGCGAGGGCGGGGTTGATCTGCTGGTCGAGGAGCTGGTTGATGCGCTCGGTCACCGTGCCGCTGAGCTCGATGTCCATGTTGGCGAGCGGGTCGGGCCGGTTGGGGTTGCGGATGACGAGCCCGCCCTGGCCCTCCGACGAGGGGAGGTCCAGCGTGGCGCCCCACAGGGCATCGACGCTGTCGGCGGGGATCATCACGACGAGGTCGCCCTGGTTGTAGATCACGTCGTCCGCGGCGGCCTCGGTGCGCTCTTCGAACGACAGGTCGTAGGCGTACTCGACGCCGCGGGTACCGGTGATCGCCACCCGCAGCCCGAGCGCTTCGGGGTCGTCCTCGGCCTGGAGGATGCCCATCACCTGGACCAGGGCGGCGTCGCTCACGCGCAGCGGCACCGGCTTGGTGACGGTGGTGGTCTCAGCAGAGGTGTCAGCGGCTTCCATGGTTTCCTCAGGCTACCGGCGCCCGCCCCGGGAGCGGCCACCCGGCCCGCGACGTCGTGGACCTGGCCGCAGGGACCGGCCGCCGGCCTGGGAACGGTTCAGCGAGCAGTCAGGCAGTCGACGAGACCCGGAAACCTGCGACCGGTACGCTCCTCGCAGCCCTCCCGTTCCCCATCGCTGCGTCGGTCACCATGCCTCGACTCCGACTGACGTCCATCCATGCCCGCGTGGATCGGACCACCACCTTCTTCTGCACCGCGTGCGGAGGCGATCGCCCCGGCGAGGTGTGCGACGGCCGGCGCCGCATCGCCGTGGGTCCCGTCGTGGTGGGGCCGTGGACCCGGACCGACGGCCACGTGCGCTGCACCGTCTGCGACACCCAGCACCCGACCGAGTGCCTCGAGGTGCTGACCTCGGACGAGCTGGCGACGCGGCTCATCGACCTGGCCCGCATCCTCACGGCCACCATGGTGCGCACCGGGGACCCGGCGGACCGGGACCTGCGCCGACGCGCCGTCCAGCATGTGCGCACCGTGGTCCCCGGCTACCACCAGAACAACCTCGATGCCGACATGGCCGCGCACGACCCCGCCGACGTGGCGATCCACGTCACCCCGCTCGCCGGAGCGCTCGAGGTCGCCGGCAAGGAGCGCTTCGTGGCCGACATGGTCCAGGTCGCGCTCGCATCGCACACCATCACCTCGCACCAGCGCTGGCTGCTCGACCGGGTCGGGACCTCCCTCGGCCTCACGCCGATGCACATCACCGGGATCATCTCCGCGGTCGCCGCGTCGGTGGAGCCCACCGCCGAGGATCCGGCCGACCGGCCGTAGTCCGCGCCGCTCGCCGACCGCCCAACCCGGTGGACGCGCCCCACTCGGGGGCCGTCTACCTTGCCCTCCATGGCAACGATCGAGCTCACAGCCGAGGACGGCCACGTCCTGACGGCGCACCGCAGCGATCCGACCGGGCCTCCACTCGGGGGCGTCGTCGTCATCCAGGAGATCTTCGGCGTCAACGACCACATCCGCTCGGTCGCTGATCGCATCGCGGCCTCCGGGTTCACCGCCATCGCCCCCGCCCTGTTCGACCGCGTCCGACCGGGCCTCGAGCTGGCCTACGACCCCGCGGGGACCGAGGTCGGCAAGGACCTGGCCTGGAACCTGCCCGTGGAACAGGTGCTCAGCGACCTGACGGCCGCCACGGACCTGCTCTCCGGCGAGGTGGGCGGTCCCGCCGCCGTCGGCTCCGTCGGGTTCTGCTACGGCGGGATGCTCAGCGCCGCCCTGGCGAGCCGCCGGGCCCGCCACCTCGGAGCGGCGGTGGCGTACTACCCGTCGATGGCCGCCCAGCTCCTGGTCAAGGACCAGCCGCACGTGCCCCTCCTCGTGCACCTCGGCGAGCTCGACACCCGGGTCACCCCCGCCGACGGCGAGGAGCTCGCCGCCCGCTGGCCCGAGGCCGTGTTCCACTCCTACCCCGCAGGCCACGGGTTCAACTGCGACCTCCGGCCGGGCTACGACGCCGCGTCGTCGGCGCAGGCGTGGGAGCGGACGATCGCCTTCCTGCAGGCCAACCTCGAGCGGGGCGACTGACGTGCGCGTGCTGGTGACCGGGGCCGGCAGCGGGATCGGGCGGGCCACCGCCGAAGTCTTGACCGAACGGGGCCACGAGGTGGTGGCCACCGCCCGCCGGGCCGACGCGCTCGAGGGGCTCGAGGCCGCCCAGTGCCTCGCGCTCGACGTGACCAGCGACGAGTCGGTCGCGGCGTGCGTGGCGGATGCCGGCGCGATCGACGTGCTGGTCAACAACGCCGGCATCACCGAGACCGGGCCGATGGAGACCTACCCGCACGAGGTCCTCCTGAAGATGTTCGAGACGAACGTCTTCGGGCCCATGCGGATGATCCGGGCGCTCGTGCCGTCGATGCGCGAGCGGGGCGAGGGTGTGGTCGTCAACGTCACGTCGGTCGAGGGCCGGGTCGCGGCTCCCCTCGCGGGCGGGTACTGCGGCACGAAGCACGCGCTCGAGGCGCTGTCGGAGTCGCTGGCGTTCGAGGTCGGCCACTTCGGCGTGCGGGTCGTCATCGTCGAGCCCGGCTACATCGCCCCCGGCATGCGCAACGCCATCCGCCACGGCGAGGACGGCACCGTCTACGAGGAGCTACGCCGCCAGTGGAGCGGTGCCGACGAGACGATGGTCGGTCCCGGCGGCCGTCCCGGGCCCGAGCTGGTCGGTCACGCGATCGCGGACGCCATCGCCGATCCATCCACCCCGCTGCGCGTCCCGGTGGGCGCCGATGCCGAGATGGTCCTCGGCGCCCGCAAGCAGCTCAGCGATGCCGACTTCACCGCCGCCATGCGGGAGCTCCTCGGCATCGCCTGGTAGCCAGCCGCAACGGCGAACGCCCGGCCACCAGGCCGGGCGTTCGTGAGCTTGCAGGACCGACGGCCGCACGGGAGGCGGCCGGCTGGTTCAGTCGCTGTACTCGGGGTCGAGGTGGGTGACGGGGTCGTCGCCCTTGAGCTGGCGCAGCGTGTTCTTCAGCTTCATGAGCTGGATGAAGATGTCGTGCTCGGGGTTGAGGCCGGGCGCCGCGGTCTGCGGGGACTTCCAGTAGAAGCTGAGCCAGTCCTGCACGCCCTCGAGGCCAGAGCGCTTGGCCAGGTCGAGGAAGAGGGCGAGGTCGAGCACGAGCGGGGCGGCGAGGATCGAGTCCCGGCAGAGGAAGTCGACCTTGATCTGCATCT
>CAZCVS010000144.1:0-7511 GCA_964501845.1 uncultured Iamiaceae bacterium | reverse complement strand
GCCGTCGGCGAGCACCGCCACTTCGGCCGGGCGGCCGACGCCTGCCTGGTCAGCCAGCCGACGCTGTCGACCCAGCTCAAGAAGCTGGAGCAAGAGCTCGGCATCGCCCTGATCGAGCGCAGCCCCCGCCACGTGATGCTCACGGCGGCGGGGGAGCGGGTGGCGGAGCGGGCCCGGATCATCCTCGACGAGGCTGCCGCCATCCGGGCCCTCGCCCGCCAGGCCACCGATCCCGAAGGCGGCACGCTGCGCATGGGGCTGTTTCCCACCCTGGCGCCGTACCTGCTGCCGCACGTGGTGCCGGCCCTGCACGAGCGGTACCCGAACCTCGAGCTGCTGCTGATCGAGGAGAAGACCGAGGTGGTGCTCGACCAGCTCCGCTCCGGCCGCCTCGACGTCGCCATCTTGGCCCTGCCGGTCTCCGGTGAGCAGCTCGAGCAGCAGTCGCTCTTCACCGAAGACTTCGTCCTGGCGGTGCCGGCCGACCACCCGCTGGCCGCGACCGGTGGTCCCGTCGACCCCTCGGTGCTCGCCGGCGAGCAGGTGCTGCTGCTCGAGGAGGGCCACTGTCTCCGAGACCAGGCCCTGTCGGTCTGCCGGCTCACCGGCGCATCGGAACGGCGAGGGTTCCGGGCCACGAGCCTGGAGACCCTCCGCCAGATGGTGGCGGCCGGGGTGGGGATCACCCTCCTGCCCGCGCTCGCGGTGCGGCCCCCGGTCCCTCCGTCGGACGATGTCGTGCTGCTGCGCTTCCGCGACCCCGTGCCCCAACGGGAGATCGCCATGGTCTGGCGGTCCACCAGCGTCTACCAGGACCTGTTCCCGGCCCTGGGCGCGCTCATCGGCAAGCTCGCCACCGACGTCGCCGCCGGCGCCTGACCTCACCCTCGCACCGAACTTTTCGTGAACGAAGGGCTCCTGGCCCCACCATCACGAAAAGTTCGGTCGGTTCAGGGGTCGCGGGTACGGTCCGGGCGCTCCGCATCGCTGCACCCACCCCGGACCTGAGGATCGACCCGTGACCTACTGCCTCGCCATGCGCCTCGACGAGGGGCTGATCTTCCTCGCCGACACCCGGACCAACGCGGGGGTCGACAATGTGGGCACCTACCGCAAGCTCCACCTCCTCCACGCCGGCAAGGACCGGGTGTTCGTGCTCCAGAGCGCCGGCAACCTGGCCACCACCCACGAGGTGCTCGACCTGATCGACCGGGACCTCAACACCCCCGGCGACCACCAGAGCCTCGCCACCGTGAACCACCTGTTCGAGGCCGCGCTCTACATCGGCGAGCTGAGCCGCTCGGTGGTGGAGCGCCACCGCGAGGGCCTGGCCACGGCGGGCGCCGACGCCACGTCGACGTTCATCCTGGGCGGCCAGATCGCCGGCGACCGGCCCGACATCTTCCTCGTGTACCCCGAGGGCAACTACATCCGGGTGTCGGACACCCGCCCGTTCTTCCAGATCGGCGAGACCAAGTACGGGAAGTTCATGCTGGAGCTGGCGGTCCACGCCAAGGTCGGCCTCGACGACGCGGTGAAGATCGCGCTCAGCTCCATGCTGAGCACGGCCCGGGCCAACCTGTCCGTCGGCCCGCCCTACGACCTCGGTGTCTACCGCAACGGCACGCTCAAGCTCGTCGAGCACCGCATCGAGCCGGACTCGGAGAACCTGGCCCACCTCCAGCAGGCCTGGCTCGAGCTGCTCACCGACGCCATCGACAAGCTCCCGCCCCTCCACATGGAGGACTGAATCCCGTCCCTCATCACGGCGCCCTTCGCCACGCGCCGGACCTACCCACGTGCAGAAGTGCGTGCTGGGGACCCACAGGTGCACGCGGCTGGCGGCCTGGTCCCGTTAGGTCAGGGGGGCGGTCCAGCGGAGCTCGGTACCGCCGCCTGAGCGCGGGCCGACCTCGAAGCGCCCCCCGGCCTCGGCGGCGCGCGACGCCAGGTTGTCGAGGCCGTGGCCGCCCGGGCGGCGCTCGGCGGTGCCCCTCCCACGGTCGGCCACCGTGACCGCGACGTGGCCACCTTCGACCGCGACTCGCACGTCGAAGGTGGGGGAGCCGGCGTGCTTGGCCGCGTTGGCGAGGCCCTCTCGGACCACGGCCACCACGTGCACGGCCAGGTCGTCGGGCACGGCGCTGTCGACGGGCCCCTCGAAGCGGAACGTGGGCGAGGCGCCCAGGGCGTCGAACAGCTCGTCGCCCACAGCGAGAAGCCGTCGGCGCAGGCCGTGCGACGAGGTGGCCGGCGGGTTGAGCTCGAAGATGGACGCCCGGACGTCTCGCACCGTGACGTCGAGCTCGTCGACCGCCTGTTGGATGCGGGCGCCGACCTCGTCTTGGTCCGAGAGCCGGGCCGCGGACTGGAGCGAGAGGCCGGTGGCGAACAGGCGCTGGATCACCGTGTCGTGCAGGTCCCGGGCGATGCGCTCGCGCTCGTTGGCGATGTCGAGCTCGCGTTCGCGCGACAGCAGCCGTGAGTTCTCGATGGCGATGCCTGCGGCGGCGGCCAAGCCGATCGCCAGTTCCTCGTCGGCGGGGGTGAACCGCTCGGCGCCCTGCTTGTCGGTCAGGTACAGGTTGCCGAAGATCCGGCCGCGGATCTGGATCGGCACGCCGAGGAACGAGGACATCTCCGGATGGTTCGGCGGGAAGCCGAAGCTCTCGGGGTGTTGACGGAGGTCGTCGAGGCGCAGGGGCTCGGGGTGCACGATCAACAGGCCCAAGATGCCGTGGCCCTTGGGCAGCTCGCCGATCTCGGCGGCCGTGTCCTCGTCGATGCCGACCGTGATGAACGCCGAGAGGCGCGTACCGTCGGCGCTGAGCACGCCGAGCGCGCCGTACGTGGCGCCGACCAGTTCGGTGGCGGCCTCGGTGATGCGGCGGAGCACGACCGGGAGGTCCAGATCCGCGCCCATCGACGCGATCGCCGCGATCAGGCGGCGGAGGCCGTCGGGGCGCTCGTCTTCATCCACCGCTCGATCGTACGCGGCCGGTCCGGTCGGCTCAGCGGTCCCGGCGGCCCGACCGGGTCTGGCGGTCCGCCTGGCGGGCGGCGTAGACCGCGGCCTCGGTACGACGGGCCATGCCCAGCTTCATGAGCACGTTGGACACGTAGTTCTTCACCGTCTTCTCCGCGAGGTTGAGGCGCTCACCGATCTGACGGTTGGTGAGGCCCTCCGCGAGCAGGTCGAGGATCTTGCGCTCCTGGGGCGTGAGCGAGGCGATGCGGTCGTCCTCCTGGCTGCCCTCGCGCAGCCGCTCGAGAACCCGAGCCGTCATCGCCGGGTCGAGCAGGGAGCCGCCGCCACCCACCTTGCGGACCCCCTCGATCAGGTCGTGGCCCCGCACCTGCTTGAGGATGTAGCCCGACGCCCCCGCCATGATGCTGTCGAACATCGCCTCGTCGTCGGCGAACGACGTGAGCATCAGGCAGCGGATCTCGGGGTGCCGGGAGCGGATCTCCCGAGCCACCTCGATGCCCGTGCCCTCTTCGAGCTGGACGTCGAGCACGGCCACGTCCGGATGTGACACGGCGATGCGGTCGATGGCCTCGGCCCCGGTGGACGCCTCGCCGACGACCGTGATGTCGTCTTCGCTCTCGAGCAGGTCCCGGACGCCGCGCCGCACGACCTCGTGGTCGTCGAGGAGGAACACCCGGGTGGTCATCGGCCCATCGTCGCAGCCCGGGGGTGCCGCGACCAGGGACCTTGGTCCCATCGGGGTCGGGACCTCGGCCTCTGTCCGCACGACCTCCCGGTGGCGACGATGAGCGGGACCGTTCACCCCTGCCTGTTCGAGGTTCTGCTGTGAGTCCCGCCAACCAGACCATGCTCGCCCGCTTCGCCGTCGCGACATCGATCTTCGCCCTGCTCATGGTCGGCGTCGTCGCCATCAGCGCCAGCGACTCGTCCGGGTCCGGCGACGCCGAGGTCGCGGCCCCCGTCGATGTCGCCCTCTCCGAGTTCGCCATCACCCCGGCCGCGATCGTGGTCCCCCTGGGGGGCTCGCTGAACCTCACCAACAACGGGACCATGGAGCACAACGTGGCGGTGCTCGACACCGCCATCAAGAGCACCGACCTGGCCGGTGGGGCGACCGAGCAGGTCGACCTGTCGTCGCTCGAGCCGGGGGAGTACGAGCTGTTCTGCGCCATCACCGGGCACAAGGACTCGGGGATGACCGCCAAGCTCACCATCACCGACGGCAGCACGGCCAGCGCCGCATCGGCCGGTGAGAACGCGGCCGCCGAGGGCGATCACGCCGATCACGGCGCGGTCGACATCGGCTCGCTCGAGTCGACCGATGCCATGGCCAAGCGCATCGACAAGCAGATGCAGGACGGGATGGACCAGGGCGTCGCCGACTTCTTGGCCAACGCCACCAAGTACGCCGAGGGCGAGCTCACGACGGGCAACCAGGTCCTGGAGCCGACGGTCCTCGCCGACGGCACCAAGCGCTTCAACCTCACGGCGGCGATCACGGACTGGGAGGTCAGCCCGGGCAAGGTCGTGAAGGCCTGGACCTACAACGGCATGGTCCCCGGACCGTGGATCAAGGTCGACCCCAACGACGACGTCGAGGTGGTCATCACCAACAACCTGCCCATCAGCACCGACATCCACTTCCACGGCGTCGACGTCCCCAACGACCAAGATGGCGTCGCCGGGATCACCCAGGACTACATCCGGCCCAACACGACCTACACGTACAAGTTCAACGTCGGGCCGAACAACCAGCAGGCCATGTACCACGCCCACTACCACGGGCAGGAGGCCGTCTTGAACGGGTTGTTCGCCATCTTCCAGGTGGGCGACGTGCCGATCCCGCCCGCGGGCACCTACGGCCAGTTCCAGATGCCCGACGACGTGAAGGTGAGCCAGGAGCTCCCGATGGTGCTCAACGATGCCGGCGTGATCGGCCTGTCGCTGAACGGCAAGGCGTTCCCGATGACGGAGCCGATCATCGCCGAGAAGGACAGCTACGTGATGCTCCACTACTACAACGAGGGACTGGCGGGGCACCCGATGCACCTGCACCGCCAGCCCCACATCGTGATCGCCAAGGATGGGTTCGCCCTGAAGGCGCCCTACCAGGTGGACACGCTGTGGATCTCCCCGGGTGAGCGCTACACGGTGCTCATCAAAGCCTCCGAGGTCGGCACGTGGGCCTTCCACTGCCACATCTTGAACCACGCCGAGAGCGACGACGGCTTGATCGGCATGGTGACGGCCATGGTGGTGCCGGACCCCGACGCCGAGGCCACCTGACCTGCGGGGGCGGTTTCCCGCCACCGCCCCCGCACCTCGAGATCCCCGGAGGCCTGGCCTCCGGGGATCTCCCGCGTCTGGGGTTGCCGTCGCGGGTCGGCCTTGCCAGGCTTCGTCGCACCATGCCGTGGCCATCTTGGGAACAAGCAGCGACCGCATCGCTCGTGCTGCTCGTCGTGTCGCTGCTGCTGCGGCGCGTCGACCGGCGCGACGCCAAGGCCGTGGCCGCCTTCGCCCAGGAGACGGCGCTGATCTCGTTCCTCTACACGGTGTGGCGGCTGGCCCGGCAGTTGCCGCTGCTCCACGAGGACGCCGCGCTCGAACGGGGGCGGTGGATCTACGACGTCCAGCGGGCCTTGCACCTGCCGAGCGAGCTGGCCATGGAGCAGTGGCTGGTCCGGCGGCACTGGCTGGCCGAGGCGACCGTCGACTACTACGCCACCGTCCACGTCCCCGGTCTGCTCCTCTTCTTGGTGTGGCTGTGGGTTCGCCACCGCGACCAGTACCCGCGCTGGCGCAACGCGCTGGCCATCACCACCGGCTTCTGCCTCGTGATCCGCTTCGTCCGGGTGGCGCCGCCGCGGCTGATGCCCGAGCTCGGCTTCTGGGACCTGAGCGCCCAGATGGGCCGCGACATCTACGGTCCGGTCGGCACCGGCGCCTCGGACCAGTTCGCGGCCATGCCGAGCATCCACATCGCGTGGGCGTGCATCGTCGCCTTCGGGATCTGGCACTGCGCGGACAGCAGGTGGAGGGTCATCGGCCCTCTGCACCTGGTGCTCACCTTCTGGGCGGTGATGGCCACCGCCAACCACTGGTGGCTCGATGGCCTCGTCGCGGTCGCCCTGGTCGGCGTCGCCCTTGCCATCGACGCCGGCGGCCGCGAGGCCGCACGGCGCTTCCGGGCCCGCCGCACCGTGGGGCATGCGCCGGCCAACCCGGACCGCGAGCTGGTGCCGACCGGCTGACCCCTGCACCGACCGGACTCGACCGACCTAGCCCGACTGACCTGGCCACTGACCTGGGCCTGAGCGCGACCGTGCCCGCCGTTGGGAGGGAGGGAGGCGGCGGGCACGATCTGGTGGTCGTCGGCGACGACCGTGGGGTGCGGGGCTGGTACCCCGCCGGAGAAGAACCGAAACCCGCGCCGGCGGGATTCTTTCGGTCAGGCCGGGGCGTCGAGGCCCTCTGGTGAGGCCGGGCCGTGGTTCTCGATCGGGTCCAGCGGTCAGCGCTCCTCGACCCGCCCGTCGGCGTGGCGGGCGAAGCGGCCCTTGACCGGACCGTGGTGCGGTGCGTCGTCGTCCCAGGGCCAGCCGCCGAACTGGGTGCGCTGGTAGTCCTCGAAGGCCTGGCGGATCTCCTGCTCGGTGTTCATGACGAACGGGCCGTAGCGGGCGACGGGCTCGCCGATCGGGCGGCCCTGGAGCACCAGGACCTCGGCCCGTTGGCCGCCGCCGCTGATCTCGACGGGCGCATCGCAGCGCACGACCGCGCCGACCTCGTTGGCCACGGCATGGTCGCCGACCGTGACCCCGTCGCCCTCGAACACGTAGAGCACCCGGACCGTGTCGGGGCCTTCGGCTGGTGGGAGGGTCCAGGTGGCGCCGGGCTCCAGGTCGAGGTGCCAGATGGCTAGGTCGGACTCGGGGCGGGCGGCCCAGGAGTTCGGCGGGGGAGCGAGCGGCTGCACGCTGTCGATGGCGCCGGCGTAGATGCTCACGGTGGTGGTCCGGCCGGCGTCATCGGTGTGGGTCACGGTTGGGATGTCCTCGGCCCAGAGCATCGTGAAGTAGGGGTCGACGAGCTTGTCGGCGGCCGGGAGGTTGAGCCAGATCTGGAACAGGTGCAGCGGGTTGGGCCCTTCGGCGTCGACCAGCGGGAACATCTCCGAGTGCACGACGCCGCCTCCGGCGGTGAGCCACTGCACGTCGCCCCGGCCGAAGCGGGCGGTGGCGCCGAGCGAGTCCGAGTGGTCGATGAGGCCCTGGCGCACGACGGTCACCGTCTCGAACCCGCGGTGGGGGTGTTGGGGGAAGCCGGGCACGTGGTCGCCGTGGTACATGTTCCAGCCGTCCTTGCCCGCGAAGTCCTGCCCGATCTCGCGGCCCTCGAACGTGGCGGCCGGTCCCAGTTCGCCATCGCCCTCGGGGTAGCGGTCCAGGTGGTGCGCGCAGAACAGGAACGGGTCGATCGTCGGCCACTGCGTCCCCAGCGGCACCTCCTGGAGCACCAC